>DASYVA010000123.1 GCA_036000645.1 Candidatus Methylomirabilis sp. | reverse complement strand
GGCCATCAGGCCTTCCACCCGGACCCGGGAGAGCGGGGCCAACCCGCGAAGCAGGGGAAGCAGGTCTGGTTCGGGGACCCCCGCCTTGCTGACCTCCCCCCCCAGATTCACCTCCACCAGAACCCGGATCGCCTCCCGGCCCGCCGCAGCGGCTGCCTTCTGCAGCGCCTCCGCCAGGCGGAGGGAGTCGAGCGAGTGGATCCAGTCGAAGTGCTGGAGGGCCAGCTTTGCCTTGTTGGTCTGCAGGTGCCCCACCAGGTGCCAATGCACCCCGCGCCCCACCGCCTCGATCTTCGGGACCGCCTCCTGGACCCGGTTCTCGCCGATGTCGGTCACCCCGGCGGCCACGGCCGCCCGGACTACCTCGGGGGGGAAGGTCTTGGTGACGGCCACCAGCGTGATGCGGGCCGGGTCGCGACCGGCCCGAGCCGCGGCGGCCGCGATCCGATCCCGCACCTCCCGGACCCGCGCTGCGATCCCCTCCATCCCGCTCCAGAATGCCGGGGCCGGCCGCCCTCCATCCGTCCCCCGCGTGACCGTACCAGACCCCAGGAGGAGTGTCAACGACGCGGGGTCAGTGGAGCCAGAGGGCGCTCATCATCCGCCCGGTCACCGGCTTCTCGGCCCGGTAGGAGTAGAAGAGCTCCGTGCGGCAAGCGGTGCAGAGCCCGGTCTGATGGATCGCGGGCGAGGGGATGCCCCCCTCGGCGAGGAAGCGGGCGTTCAGGGCCGCCAGGTCCAGCAGCCAGTGACCGGGGCGGGCCGGGCGGGCAACCGTCTCCCAGTCCCGGCGGGCCGCCCGGAGGGGGCCCATCACCGGCTCGTCCACCTCGAAGCAGCACCCGAGGATGCCGGGTCCGATCACCGCCGCGCAGTCGGCCGGCCGGCAGCCGTACACCCTCACCAGGGCGCTCAGGGCCTTCGCGGCGATCCCCTTCAGCGTGCTCCGCCACCCGGCGTGGACCGCCGCCACCGCCCGCCGGGTCGGATCGGCGATGAAGATGGGGAGGCAGTCGGCCGTGGTGATGACCAGGGCGAGCCCCTCCCGGTCCGTCACCATGGCGTCGTACCGGTAGTGTTCGTCCAGGAGGACCCGGGGGAAGTTCTCCCTCCGGGCCAGCGCCCCGTCCACCACGAGCACCTCGTCCCCGTGCACTTGCCAGACCCGGACGATCCTGGACGGGTCCAGCCCCAGGGCGCCGAAGAAGCGCCGCCGGTTCTCCCGGACGGCCGCCGGCGCATCGGGGACGCCGGTTCCCAGGTTCAGGGTGTGGAACGGGGGCTGGCTGACCCCTCCCAGACGGGTGCTGAAGGCGTGCCCGATCCCGGGGAGGGCTGCGACGGGGAGCGCCTGGACGTACCCGGGGGCTTCGTGGAAGCGGAGGCCGGTCTTTCCCATCAGGCGAGGCTGGCCTTCGCGCACTCGGGGAGAGGGGGCTCCAGGGGGGCCTCCTTCGCCTGCAGGATCCCGGACATCCCTCACCGGCCTCCTCGACCCGGACTGGCCCCCGGGGGACAACTCCGCCGGGCCCTTTACAGACAAGAAGATAGCACGGCCCTGTCGGGGGGGTCAAACGGGAGGCGATTCACCGGTCGGGAGGAGTAGGAGCGGAGAATGAGCAAAGAATAAGGACCGGTAGAGCAGGAACAGAAACAGAATGGCATGCCGGGCCAAATGACGAGCATCACGAGGCCCGAGGGAGGAGGCGGCCGGAGGCGTACGCTCCTGGTACGTTGAGGACCGCCGACGACCGAGAACGAGGTGAGGCGACGTCAGTTGGCCAGGCACTAGAACTCCGCGAGCTGCAGCGCATAGGCAACCAGGGCCAGGACGGTCAGGGCGATGAGGCTGGCGACCCTTGCCACGCTCCGCATAGCGTCCTCCTCCTCGTGCGAGCCCTTCGGGGACACGGCTCTCGCCGCGCCGACGGGGCGGAAGCGGCTGGGCGGGCCCGAACCCAGCGGCGCTTCCGGCGCCAGTCGTGGGGCGCCGTCACGCCTAATCGGCCTGGCGCCGTAGGAACGTCGGGATGTCCAGCTCGTCCTCCGCCACCGGGGGGAAGGAGAGTTGGGCGACCTCAGCCGCCCGGCCGGAGCGCCTCCGGAAGTAGGGGCCGCGCTCCGCCGCGGCCGCGGCGAAGGCCTTCAGGTCCACCGCCTTGACCTGTTCCGCTTCCCGCTTGCCGGCCCCATCGAATCCGGTGGCGATGACGGTCACCCGAACCTCCCGCGAGAGCTTCTCGTCGATCACCGCCCCGAAGATGATGTTGGCGTCGGGATGGGCCGACTGGCAGATGATGCTGGAGGCTTCGTTCACCTCGTAGAGAGAGAGGTCCGCCCCCCCCGTGATGTTGATGAGGACGCCCCGGGCCCCCTCGATGGACAGGTTCTCCAGGAGGGGGCTGTTGATGGCCTTCCCGGCCGCCTCGACCGCGCAGTTCTCCCCGGTGGCCACGCCGGTCCCCATCATCGCGATGCCCCGCTCCGCCATGATGGTGCGCACGTCCGCGAAGTCGAGGTTGATCAGCCCCGGCACGATGATGAGGTCCGAGATCCCCTGGACCGCCTGGCGGAGAACGTCATCCGCCAGATGAAAGGCCTCCAGGAAGGTGGTCTGCCGCTCCGCCACGTTCAGCAGGCGCTGGTTGGGGATGGTGATGAGGGTGTCCACCTTCTCCTTCAGCTCCTGCAGCCCGCGCTCCGCCTGGGACGCCCGCACCTTCCCCTCGAATTGGAACGGCTTGGTGACCACCCCCACCGTCAGGATCCCCAGCTCCTTCGCGAGGTTGGCCACGATCGGCGCCGCGCCGGTCCCGGTCCCCCCCCCGAGCCCTGCCGTGAGGAAGACCATGTCGGCCCCCTCCACGAGGCTGAGGATCTTATCCGTGTCCTCGATCGCCGCCCGCCGCCCCACCTCCGGGTTGGCGCCCGCCCCCAGGCCGCGGGTCAGCTTCTCGCCGATCTGCTGCTTGGTGGTGACCGGGGACGCCTTCAGGGCCTGGGCGTCGGTGTTCATCACGATGAACTCCACGCCCGTCATGTTGGAGGCGGTCATCCGGCTCACCGCGTTGCTGCCGCCCCCCCCGATCCCGATGACCTTGATGCGGGCCATCCGTTCGGGTTCCTCTTCGAGATGAAAGGGCATCCTCGGACCTCCCTTCGGCTGGCGTCACCGCGACGCGCACCCCGACCCTAGAGTGACTCCAACGAACTGCCCCTCATGCTTACGCGACAACCACGGTGCCGGGCCAAATGACGAGCATCACGAGGCCCGAGGGAGGAGCGGGTACCCACCGAAGGTGGGTGGGGAGGCGTACGCTCCTGGTACGTTGAGGACCGCCGACGACCGAGAACGACGTGAGGCGACGTCAGTTGGCCCGGCACTAAAAGAACTCCCCGAACCACTCCTTCATCCGCTCGGCCACCTGGTTGAACATGGCATGCTCGGCGACTCGCCGGAACTTCCGCTGATGGCGGTTCTGCGCGCCGTAGAGGGCCAGGCCCACGCCGGTGGCGTAGATGGGGGAGGCCACCACATCCGTCAGCCCTCCCACCCCCGCCGGGATGCCCCGCCGCACCGGCAGATCCAGCACCTGCTCCCCCAGCTCCGGGACCCCCTCCATGATGGAGGCGCCGCCCGTCACCACCATGCCCGCCGCGCAGTGCTCCCCGTACCCCGCCCGGCGGACCTCCCGATCCACCAGGGAGAAGATCTCCTCCACCCGGGGCTGGATGACCTCGCAGAGGGTCTGGCGGGAGAGGATGCGCGGCTTGCGGCCGCCGACGCTGGGGACCTCCAGCATCAGGTCCCCCGGGATCAGCGAGGCCAGGGCGCACCCGTGCTTCTTCTTGATCTCCTCCGCCTCGTGGGTGGGGGTGCGCAGCCCGATGGCGATGTCGCTGGTGATCTGGTCGCCGCCGATGGTCAGGACCGCCGTGTGCCAGATGCTCCCCTCCACGAAGACGGCGATGTCGGAGGTCCCGCCCCCGATGTCCACGAGGACGACCCCCAGCTCCCGCTCGTCCGGCGTGAGGGTGGAGATGCTGGAGGCCAGCTGCTGCAGCACGATGTCCTGGACCTCCAGCCCGGCCCGGTTGCAGCATTTGATGATGTTCTGAGCGGAGGTCACGGCCCCCGTCACGATGTGGACCTCCGCCTCCAGCCGGACCCCGCTCATGCCCAGCGGCTCCTTGATCCCGCCCTGGTCGTCGATGATGAACTCCTGGGGCAGGACGTGGATCACCTCTCGGTCCACGGGTAACGCCACCGCCTTGGCGGCGTCGATGACCCGCTCCACGTCCCGGGGGGTGACCTCCCGGTTCTTCCCGGAGACCGCGATGACTCCCCGGCTGTTCAGGCCCTTGATGTGGCCCCCGGCGATGCCCACGAAGACCGCGTGGACGTCCACGCCGGCCATGAGCTCCGCCTCCTCCAGGGCCCGCTTGATCGAGTCCACGGTCGTGTCGATGTTGACCACGACCCCCTTCCGGAGGCCCCGCGAGGGAGCGGTCCCGATGCCGATGATGTCCACCCCCCCGTCTTCGTTCTGCTCGGCCACGGTGGCGCAGATCTTGGTGGTCCCGATGTCGAGCCCGACGATGAGATCGCTCTCCCGTCCCACCCGCTACCCTCCCTTCTGGCTCCCGGCCCGGAGGACGATGCGGTCCCCGAACCGGAGGTCCACCGCCTCGTAGGCCTGCAGTCTCTTCCCCGCGTGCTGGAGGGCCGCCTCGAGACGGGCGAGCTGGCGCTCCGCGCCCTCCCCGCGCGCCCGGACGAGGACCCCCCGTTCGGTCCGGACCGTGAAGGTCCCATCCCGCTCCAGGCGCACCACCTGGAGCCGCTCCCCCCGGGTGGCCGGGGAGGAGGCGAGGCCCCGCCACAGGGCGAGGGCGCGCGGCACCGTCTCGCCGGGGAGCCGGTCCCCGGGGGCGTAGCGTCCGCCGGAGAAGGCAAGCCGGGGCAGCTCGGGGGACACGGCGCCCGTTGCCTCGGGCAGGATGACGCCGTCCCCCCCCGCCAGGTAGGTGCCCTCCGCCACGACCAGGACCTCCGGCGTTCGCTCCCAGACCGTCACCTCGAGCGTGAGGGGGAGACGGCGACTCACCCGGGCCTCTCGGATCCACGGATTCGCGAGAACCCGCATGCGCAGCTCGGTCAGGTCCGGTTCCAGGATGCTGGTCCCCGGGCGGAGATCCAGGCTCGCCACGATCTCCGCCGTGGCCACCTGGCTGTTGCCCCGGACGGCGACGTTCGTGATCTGGAAGTACGGGAGCCGGCCCACGTTCCGGAACCCCACCCAGGCCCAGAGAACGCCGGCCCCCCCCAGGAGGAGCCCCACGCCCAGCTTCAGGCTCCAGAGCAGGAGCCGGGGGGATCCCCGGGCCCGCCGCCCGCGCCGGTGCCCGCGGAGCCCGCCCCCCCCCTTCGGCCGTCCGTACACCCTCACGGGTCCCCCACCACGCGCACCTCCAATTCCAGGGAGACGCCGGTCCGCTCCCGGATGCGCTCCTGCGCGAGGGCGATCAGGGCCAGCACGTCGCGGGCCGTGGCCCGCCCCAGGTTCAGAAAGAAGTTGCCGTGCTTGGGGGAGATCATCGCGTCGCCCACCCGCGTCCCCTTGAGCCCCGCCCCCTCGATGAGGCGGCCGGCAAAGTCCCCCGGCGGGTTCTTGAACACGGATCCGGCGGACCGCCACTCCACCGGCTGCTTCGTCTTCCGCTCCGCCAGGATCTGCGCCACCTTCTCCTTCAGCGCCGCGGCGTCCCCCCGGCGGAGTCGGAAGGTGGCGCTGACCAGAACCTGCTCCGGCGTCAGGGAGGACTGGCGGTAGGCAAACCGGAGCGCCTCCCGGTCCAGGATCCGCTCCTCCCCCGTCAGCTCCAGGACCCGGACCGACGCCAGGTGATCCGAGATGGTGACCCCGAAGGCCCCGGCGTTCCCCTTCACCGCGCCCCCCACGGTCCCGGGGACCCCGGCCATCGGCTCGAGGCCCGCCAGGCCCCGGCGGGCACAGAAGTTGACCAGGGCCGTGACCTTCGCCCCGCCTCCTGCGGTCACCGCCTCCCCCTCCGCGCGCATCTCCTGCAGCGTCCCGTACAGGTTCAGCACCAACCCCCGCAGCCCGCCGTCCCGGACCAGAAGGTTCGAGCCGCCCCCCAGGATGAAGACCGGGGCCCCGTGCTCGCGGGCGATCCGGAGGGCGGCTTGGATGCCCTCCACGGCGCGGGGACAGACCATCACGTCCGCCGGGCCGCCGATCCGGTAGGAGGTGTGGCGGCTCATCGGCTCGTCGTAGAGAACCTCCCCCTCCAGGGCCTGCTCCAGCGCCCCCCGCGGGATCCCCATGGCCACCGTCTCCGGCATGGCGCCCCGGCTACCCCGGCTCCGCCCGCAGCCGCTCCAGGATCTCCTCCCCGACCCGCACGATGTCCCCCGCCCCGAGCGTCAGGACCAGGTCCCCAGGCATCAGGCGGGGGAGGACCGCCGCCGCCAGCTGCCCCTTCTCGGGGACGAACGTGACATCCCGGTGGCCGTGCCGGGCGACCCCCTCGGCGATCTGGCGGCCGCTCACTCCCGGGATCGCCGGCTCCCCGGCCGCGTAGATCTCCGTCACCAGCAGGACGTCCGCCTGGTAGAAGGCGGTGAAGAACTCCCGCAGGAGTCTCTGGGTCCGGGTATAGCGGTGGGGCTGGAAGAGAACCACCACCCGCCGGTCGAACCCCTCCCGGGCCGCCGCCAGCGTGGCCCGGATCTCGGCCGGATGGTGGCCATAGTCATCCACCACCAGGATGTCCCCGACCGTCCCCTTGATCTGGAACCGCCGGTCCACCCCGGTGAACTCCTCCAGCCCCTCCCGGACGACCGGGAAGGGGATCTCCAGGTCGAGCCCCACCGCCACCGCGGCCAGGGCGTTGTAGACGTTGTGCAGGCCGGGGACCTGCAGGCGCAACGTCCCCAGAACCTCCTGCTGCCGGAGGACCGTGAACTCCGACCGCATGGCCTTCAGGGTGATGTCGCGGGCCATCAGGTCGGCCTGCCCCTTCAGGCCGTACGTGATGAACCGCTTCTCCACCCGCGGGAGGAGGGCCTGGATGTTCTCCTGGTCCAGGCAGAGGACCGCCGACCCGTAGAAGGGGACCTTGTTGATGAACTGGAGGAACGTCTCCTTGATGTGCTCCAGGTCCCGGTAGTAGTCGAGATGCTCCTCGTCAATGGTGGTGACGACGGCGATGGTGGGGGAGAGCTTCAGGAAGGAGCCGTCGCTCTCATCCGCCTCGGCGACCAGGAAGTCCCCCCGACCGAGCCTCGCATTCGAGCCGAGGCTCCGCAGGCGCCCGCCGATGACCATGGTGGGGTCCAGCCCTCCCCGGGCGAGCACCGTGGCAACCATCGAGGTGGTGGTGGTCTTCCCGTGGGTCCCGGCGACCGCGACGCCGTACTTGAGCCGCATCAGTTCCGCGAGCATCTCCGCCCGGGGGATCACCGGGGTCAGCCGCTGCTTCGCCTCGAGGACCTCCGGGTTGTCCATCTCCACCGCCGAGGACCGGACCACCACGTCCGCCCCGACCACCTGCTCCGCCAGGTGCCCGACGAAGACCCGGATCCCCAGCGCCTCCAGGCGGCGGGTCACCTCGGAGGCCTTCGCGTCGGAGCCGCTCACCTCGTAGCCCATGTTGTGGAGCACCTCGGCGATCCCGCTCATCCCGGCGCCGCCGATTCCCACGAAGTGGATTCGCCGGATCCGCTTGAACATCAGGCCTCCCGCCGGCCGGCGGTCCCAGCCACCTCGAAGAGGAGGTCAGCCAGCCGCTCCGCCGCATTCGGGCGGCCGGCGGCAGCCGCGGACCGGGCCATGATCGCCAGCCGGACCGGATCCTCGATGAGCTCCCGGACCCGCCCCGCCAGCAGGGCGGGGGTGAGATCCCGCTCCAGGATCATGACGGCCCCACCGCCGGCTGCCAGGGCTTCCGCGTTGTGCCGCTGGTGGTCACCCGCGGCATGGGGGAAGGGAACCAGGATGGCCGGCTTCCCCAGGGCGGCCAGCTCGGCGACCGTCGTGGCCCCGGCCCGGCAGATCACCAGGTCCGCCGCCGCGTAGGCCGCCCCCATCGCGTCGATAAACGGGAGGACCACCGCCCGGATCCCGGCCGCGGCGTAGGCGGCCGCCACCGCCTCCCGGTCCCGCTCACCGGTGGCGTGCAGGACCTGGAGCTCCGCCCGGAGCGCCGCCAGCGCCGCCGCCCCCCCTCGCATCGCCTCGTTGAGTCCCCGCGCCCCCTGGCTTCCGCCGAACACGAGGAGCGTCCTCCGCTCCCGGGCCAGCCCGAAGAGCTCCCGCGAGGCTTCTCGCGGGTGCCCGAAGAGGTCAGCCCGGACCGGGTTCCCGGTTACCGTCAGCCGCCGGGCTGGCAGATGCGCGGCCGCCGCCTCCAGGCTCACCGCCACCGCCGTCGCCACCCGACAGAGCAGCCGGTTGGTCATCCCCGGCACCGCGTTCTGCTCGTGGAGCACGGTGGGCGTCCCTCCGAGCGCCGCCGCCAGCAGGACCGGCCCCGCCCCAAACCCACCCACCCCCCAGACGACGTCGGGGGCAAAGCGCGCGAGGATCCGCCGGCTCTCCTCGAACGCCCACGGCAGCAGCAGGGAGGCGGTCAGGCGCTCCGCGAGCCCCTTTCCCTTGAGCCCCCGCACCCGGATCGTCTCGAACGGGTAGCCGGCGCTCGGCACCAGGCGGGCCTCCAGGCCGGAGGCCGTCCCCACGAACAGGAGGGCCGCTTCCGGGGCCCTCGCCCGCACCGCGGCCGCCGTGGCCAGGGCGGGGAAGACGTGCCCGCCGGTCCCCCCGCCCGCGATACACAACCTCACGAGGCCCACCCCCCCACCGGCAAGGGGCGGGGGGGCAGGGCCAGGCGGCTCCCCATGCCGGAGGCTTGGGAGATGCTGAGCAGGATCCCCAGCCCCAGGAGGGTCACGACGAGGGAGGAGCCGCCAAAGGAGACGAGGGGGAGCGGCAGGCCCGTGGTGGGGAGCAGCCCCACCACGACGCCGAAGTTGATGGCCGCCTGCCCCACGGTCACGAAGGTGATCCCCAGGGCCAGCAGGCCCCCGAACCGGTCCGGGGCCCCGAGGGCGATCCGCGTCCCCCGCCACAGGAGCAAGGCGAAGAAGCCCACCACGACCGCCGCGCCGGCGAAGCCCAGCTCTTCCCCCACGATCGCGAAGATGAAGTCGGTGTGGGGCTCGGGCAGGTAGTAGAGCTTCTGCATCCCCTCCCCCAGCCCCATCCCGAGGCCCCCCCCCTGCCCCAGGGCGACCTGCGACTGCAGCGCCTGGTAGAGGATCTTGGGGGAGGCCTGGGCCGGATGCACCAGGGCCAGGATGCGGCCCCGGACGTGGGGCACCGACCAGAAGACGAGGCCGAGGGGGGGGACGGCGGCCGCCCCCAGCGCCAGGAGATGCCCGAGGCGGGCCCCGGCCGCGAAGAGCAAGGTCACCCCGCTGAGGAGGATCACCACGGCGGTCCCGTAGTTGGGCTGGAGCGCGATCAGGAGGAAGAAGAGCCCGCTCACCACCAGCGGCGGCACCACCCCGGCGCCGAATTCCCGGACCCGGTCCTCCTTGCCGGCGAGGAGGCGGGCGAGGTAGCCGACCAGCGCCAGCTTGGCCAGCTCCGCCGGCTGGAAGGACAACCCCAGGAGCCGCAGCCAGCGGCGGGCCCCATTCACCTTCACCCCGATGCCCGGGACGAGCACCAGGACCAGCATCCCGAGGCTGAGCAGCAGGAGGGGGACGATGAACGGGCGGAGTCCCCGGTAGTCCCGGCCCATCAGCCAGACCATCCCGGTGACCCCGATGAGCGCCCAGAGGATCTGTTTCTTCAGGAAGAAGGCGGGGTCGCCGAACCGCTCCTGCGCCCGGATGGCGCTGGCGGAGTAGACCATCACGACCCCCAGCCCCACCAGGATGAGGGTGGCCGTGAAGAGGAGCTTGTCGTGGCCCCGCCCGCTCACTGGCCCCCCCCCAGGTCCCGCACGGCCGCCTTGAAGGCGCGGCCCCGGTCCTCGAAGTCCCGGAACATGTCGAACGAGGCGCATGCCGGCGAGAGAAGGACGACGTCCCCCGGCGCCGCGAGCGCGGCCGCACGCCGCACCGCTTCCCCCATGCTGTCGGCGGTGTGGATCGGGGCGGCCCCCGCGAGGGCCCGGGCGATCTTGTCCCGGGCCTCCCCGATCAGGACCAGCGCCTTGGCCCGCCCCTGCACCGCGGGGCGCAGGGGGGCGAAATCGCTCCCCTTGTCCCGGCCGCCGGCGATGAGGATGACCGGGCCGGGAAAGGACTCCAGGGACCGCACCACCGCCCCCACGCTGGTCCCCTTGGAGTCGTTCACGAACTGGACACCCGCCAGGATCGCCACCGGCTCCAGCCGGTGCTCGAGCCCCGGGAACTCCGCCAGGACCGCCCGGGCCGCCTCAGAGGAGCCCCCGGCCAGGGCGCTGGCCGCAATCGCGGCCAGGGCGTTCTCCAGGTTGTGGACGCCCCGGATCCGGATGTCTCCCGCCCGGCAGACCTCCCGGGTCTCCCCCGCCCGCCGCAGCATCAGGCGATCCCCTTCCAGGAAGGCCCCCTCCTCCACCGGATGGGAGCGGCTGAAGAGGACCGGCCGAGCGCGCGCGGACGCCGCCGCCTCCAGGACCAGGGGGTCGTCGGCGTTCAGGACGGCCCAGTCCCCGGGCTCCTGGTTCAGGAAGAGACGCGCCTTGGCGTCCATGTAGTCGGGCAGGCCCACATAGCGGTCCAGGTGGTTCTGCGTAATGTTCAGGAGGCAGGCCACCTCCGGCCGGAAGGTCTCGATGGTCTCGAGCTGGAAGCTGGAGAGCTCGGCGACGACCCACCGGTCGGGCGGGAGTCCCGGCACGACCTCGCAGAGGGCGGTCCCGATGTTGCCGGCCACGATCACGGGGACTCCCGTCCGCTCCAGCATCAGGCCGACGAGGGTCGTGGTGGTGCTCTTCCCGTTGGTCCCGGTGATCCCGATGAAGCGCGCCTGGCACGACCGGTAGGCCAGCTCCACCTCGCTGAGGATCGGGATGCCCAGGGCCCGGGCTCGGGCCAGGAGGGGCATCCGGACATCCACTCCCGGGCTCACCACCAGGAGCTCCGCCTCCAGGATGGTGTCGGGGCGGTGGGCACCCACCTCCAGGCGCACCCCCAGTGCCCGGAGGGACTCGAGATCTCCCGTGAGCCCATCGGCCCGGCTCCGGTCGCTCGCCGTGACGGTCGCGCCGGCCGAAGCGAGGAGGCGGCAGGCTGCGAGGCCGCTTCTCCCCAGCCCGACCACGGTCACCCGCCTCCCCGCCACCTGGAGCCTCCGTTCGGTGCCCAGCAGAAGCCCTCCCGTCTCGCCCATCCCCCTCTACCTCAGCTTCAGGGTCGTGAGGGAGACCAGGGCGAGGATGAAAGAGAGGATCCAGAACCGCACGATGATCTTGGGCTCCGAGAGCCCGTTGAGCTCATAGTGGTGGTGGATGGGGGCCATCCGGAAGAGCCGCCGGCGGCGGGTCTTGAAGACGAAGACCTGGAGGATCACCGAGACCGCCTCGATGACGAAGACCCCGCCGATGATCACCAGGAGGAGCTCGTTCTTGGTCAGGACGGCGAGCAGGCCAAGGGCGGTCCCCAGCGCGAGCGACCCCGTGTCCCCCATGAAGATCTGGGCCGGGTAGGCGTTGAACCAGAGGAAGCCCAGGCTGGCCCCGACGAGGGCGCCGGCGAAGACCGTCAGCTCCGCCGACTCCCGGACGTGGATCACCTGCAGGTAGCGTGCGGCCACGGCGTGCCCCGCCAGATACGCCAGGACCGTGTAGGCCCCCGCCGCCATGATGACCGGCCCGATGGCCAGCCCGTCCAGGCCGTCCGTGAGGTTCACGGCGTTGCTGCAGCCGACGATGACCAGCATCGCCAGGAGGATGTAGGCCGGGCCCAGGTCGGGCAGCCAGCGCTTGAAGAAGGGGATCGGGAGGGTGGTCGTGTAGGGATCCGAGGGGTACAGGTAGAGGTAGGTCCCGACCGCCAGCCCGAGCCCGATCTGCCAGCCGAACTTGTACCGGGGAAGGAGGCCGCGGCTGCTCTGCCGGGTCAGCTTCAGGTAGTCGTCGCCGAGCCCCACGGCCCCCATGAGCAGGGTCGCCAGGAGGGTCAGCCAGACGAACCGGTTCGTGAGGTTGGCCCAGAGCAGCGTGGCCAGGGTGATCGCCCCGAGGAGCAGGATCCCTCCCATGGTGGGGGTACCGGCTTTGGTCGCATGGCTGCCGGGCCCGTCCTCCCGGATCGTCTGGCCGACCCGGAGCTGCTCCAGCTTCCGAATGACGGCCGGGCCCAACAGGAAGGAGAGGAGGAGGGCCGTCATGATGGCCCCGGCCGTGCGGAAGGTGACGTACCGGAAGACGTTGAAGACCGTGTGGTACGCCGCCAGCGGGAAGAGCAAGTGGTAGAGCATCAGAGGCCCTCGAGGACGCGCTCCAGGCCGACTCCCCGCGAGGCCTTCACGAACACCCAGACCCCGGGGGCGGTCTCCTCCGCGAGCGCCACCCGCGCCTCCGCGACCTCGCGGCAGAGGACGATCCGGTCGGCCGGCAGGCCGCCCGCCCGCGCCCCCTCCGCGAGGGCGGCGGCGGATCCCCCCACGGCGATGAGCCGGTCCGGCCCAAGGGAGGCCGCCAGGCGCCCGACCCTCCGGTGCGCCTCGGGCGCGTGCGCCCCCAACTCCAGCATGTCCCCCAGGACGAGGATGGTCCGTCCCGGCCCCCGGACGGCGGCGAAGGCCTCCAGAGCCGCCGCCATGGAGTTGGGGTTGGCATTGTAGGCGTCGTTGTAGGCCACGGCCCCGGAGGCGAGGGAGACCCGCTGCATCCGCATCGGCTGGACCGGCGCGGCCGCGAGGCCCGCGGCGATGGCCTTCACGGGGACCCCAAGAGCCACGCCGGCGGCGGCGGCCGCCAGGGCGTTCAGGATGTTGTGGCGCCCCGGGATCGGCAGGCGGACGCGGGCCGTTCCGCCGGAGGCCGAAAGGGTGAAGGAGGTCCGCCGGACCTTGCTCACCCGGATGGCCCCGGCCCGGACATCGGCCCGCCCGCTCAGGCCAAAGGTGAGGAGCCGCCCCTTCACCCGGGGGAGGAGCGGCCGGCTCTGCGGGTCGTCGGCGCACAGGATGGCCGTCTTGTCGCCCCCCAGGAACGGGAGCATCTCCCCCTTCGCCGCTGCCACCGCCTCCACCGAGCCCAGGAACTCCAGGTGCCCTTCCCCGACGTTGGTGATGATCCCGACGTCCGGCTCGCAGATCTCCGCCAGGCGCCCGATCTCCCCGGGGGCGCTCATCCCCAGCTCCACGACCGCCACCTCGTGCTCCGGCGCCAGGCGGAAGAGGGCCAGCGGAACCCCCACCAGGTTGTTGAGGTTGCCGGGGGAGGCCAGCACCCGGTAGCGCCGGGCGAGGACCGCCGCCACCATCTCCTTGGTCGTGGTCTTCCCGTTGGTCCCCGTCACCGCCACGACCTGGACCTTGTGACGGCGGCGCCAGCAGCCGGCCACCTGCCCGAGGGCGTGCCGGGGATCCCGCACCCGGAGGAGGACCGGCGGGCGCGGTCCCTCCCCCGGCGGCGCCGCCACGACGGCTCCGGCCGCGCCCCGGGCGACCGCCTCGGCCAGGAACGCGTGGCCGTCAAACCGCTCCCCCTTCAGGGCGAAGAAGAGCGCGCCGGGCGTGAGCGACCTGGTGTCGGTCGAGAAGGTGGCGAAGGCCGCCGCGGGGCTCCCCGCCAGGAGGGCGCCTCCCGTCGCTTCCAGCACCTCTTTGACGCTCAGGCTCACCCCGTCCATTCGACCCGCTCGCCTCCCCCCCGCCCGCAGCCCTCCGCCCTCCTACACGGGGCGGGCCGTCCCGAACCCCAGGTCGGCCAACGTCTGTCGCGCCACGTCCCGGTCGTCGAACGGGATCGTGCGGGTTCCGAGAATCTGATACGTCTCGTGCCCCTTGCCGGCGATGAGGACGAAGTCCCCGCGACGGGCGGCCGCGAGGGCGGCCGCGATCGCCTCCGCGCGGTTGACGATCTTCGCATACCGTCCGTCTGCCCCCGGCACCCGCCGCACCCCCTCCTCGATCGCATTCAGGATGGCCTCCGGCTCTTCGCTCCGCGGGTTGTCGGAGGTCAGGATCACGTGATCGGCCAGCCGGGCGGCCGCCTCTCCCATCAGCGGGCGCTTGCCCCGGTCCCGGTCCCCCCCGCAGCCGAAGACGCAGAGGAGGCGGCCCGCCGTGAGCGCGCGGGCCGCCCGGAGGACCCGCTCCAGGGCGTCCGGGGTGTGGGCGTAGTCCACCGCCACCGTGAAGGGCTGCCCCGCCTCGATCTGCTCCAGGCGTCCCGGCACCCCCCTGAGGGTCGCGAGGGCGGCCGTCACCGCGCCCGGCGGCGCCCCCACGGCGAGCGCCGCCCCGGCTGCCCCCAGGATGTTGGCCATGTTGTGGCGACCGAGGAGCGCCGAGCGGACCGGGATCGGCCCCCAGGGGGTCCGAAGGGTTGCGCGAAGGCCGGTCGCCTCCAGGCTCACCCCCTCGGCGGTCAGGTCGGCCCCGGCCTCCAGGGCATAGGTCAGGACCGGGGCGGTCGTCTCCGCCCGGATCCGCTCGGCGTGGGGGTCGTCGGCGTTCAGGAGGGCGGCCTTGGGGCCCCGCTTTACCGCTCCCACCCCGAGGCCTCGGAAGAGGCGGGTCTTCGCCTCCAGGTACGCCTCGAAGGAGCCGTGGAAGTCCAGGTGGTCCTGGGTCAGGTTCGTGAAGACGGCCGCATCGAACTCCACCCCGTCGACCCGGTGCAGGGCGAGGGAGTGGGAGGAGACCTCCATGGTCACATGCGTGGCGCCGACCTCCAGCATGCGACGCAGGAGGGCCTGGAGGTCCGGCGCCTCGGGCGTGGTCCGCTCCGCCGGCACCCTGAGGGCGCCGCACCGGTAGTCGATGGTCCCGATGACGCCGACCGTCCGCCCCGCCGCTGCCAGGATCGCCTCCAGCAGATAGGTGGTGGTGGTCTTGCCGTTGGTCCCGGTCACGCCGAGGACGGTCAGGCGCCGGGCCGGATCTCCGTGGAAGGCCCGCGCGAGGGCCGCCAGGGCCGCCCGCGTGTCCTTGACCTGGACGATCGCGGGGCCGGGGGGCAGCGGCATTTCCTCCTCCAGCACGACCGCGGCCGCCCCGCGGCCGGCCGCCTCCCCCGCGAAGGCGTGCCCGTCGAACCGGCTCCCCCGCAGGCAGACGAAGCAGGCCCCCGGGCTCACCCGGCGGGAATCGTGCTCCACCGCCCGGATGTCCACCTCCCCGCTTCCCCGCAGGAGGCGGTGCTCCACCCCATCAATTAAGCCCCTGAGCCGTGCCATCGGCCCTCCGCACCACTTCGATCCGACGACCCGGGGAGGGGGGGACATTCAAATACCCCAGCGCCTCCCGGGCGATCTCCCGGAAGGCCGGGCCGGCCGCGGAGCCGCCCCACCGGTCGTGCGCGGGCTCATCCAGGACGACCAGGATGGCGAGCCGCGGGGATTCCGCCGGGACGAAGCCCGCGAAGGAGGCCACGACCTTGGACCGGGAGTAGAGGCCGGTCTCCCGGTCCAGCTTCTGGGCGGTCCCGGTCTTCCCGGCCACCGTGTACCCCGGTACGGCCGCGGCCTTCCCCGTTCCGCGCTCCACCGCCTCCACCAGGATCGCCGTGAGGCGGCGCGCGGTCTCTCTGGAGATCACCTGCCGGACGACCTGGGGGGGGATCTCCCGGGTCGCGCCGCCGGCCTCTCCCCGGACGGCTTTGAGAACGTGCGGCCGGTAGAGCCTCCCCCCGTTGGCTACCGCCGCCAGGGCGCTGACAAGCTGCAGCGAGGTGACCGACACCTCCTGCCCGATCGAGAGGGCCCCGATGGAGACCGCCGACCACTGCCGCGGGCGTCGCAGGAGGCCCGGCGTCTCCCCCGGCAGGTCCACGCCCGTGCGGGCGCCGAAGCCGAAGCCGCTGAGGTAGCTGTAGTAGGTCGAGCGGCCCAGGCGCTGGCCGACCTTGATCGCCCCCACGTTGCTGGACCGAGCCACCACCTGGCTGAAGGTGAGCCACCCGTACGGCTCATGGTCCCGGATCTTCAGCCCGGCCACGTCGATGACCCCGTGCTCGCCGAAGAACAGCTCTTCGGGCCGAACCAACCCCTCCTCCAGCGCGGCCGCGGCCAGGACCATCTTGAAGACGGACCCCGGCTCATAGCTGTCGGCCAGCGCCCGATTCCGCCGGGCAGTTGCCGACCCCTCCGCGAAGGCGTCGGGGCTGAAGGTCGGGACGTTCGCCAGCGCCAGCACCTCGCCGCTCCCCGGATCCAGGACCAGAACGGTGCCGGCCTGCGCCTGGGCCTTCGCCACGGCCCGCTGCAGTTCCCGCTCCGCCACGTACTGGATCACCTCGTCCACGGTCAGGACCAGGTTCACCGGCGCGGGCCGGGGCGGACCCTCGTCCCGGAAGAGGACCCGTCCGAGCGCGTCCACCCGCCCCGTGACGAAGCGTGGCCCCCCGCCCAGCAGGGCGTCGTACTGGTATTCTACGCCCTCCAGCCCCGCATCATCGAGGCCCACGAACCCCACGAGGTGGGCCGCTAGCGCCCCCCGAGGGTAGGAGCGGCGCGCTTCGGGGAGGAGGCCTATCCCGGGGAGCGGGAGGCTGGCCAGGAGCTCGGCCTGGCGCGCCGGGAGCTTGCGCTGCAGCCAGACGAAGGGTTTGTCGGCGGTGAGGCGCCTGAGGATCTCCCCCCGGGACTGTCCCAGGACCTCCGCGAGCGCCGCCGCGGCCGCCCGGGGCTCCCGAACGGCGCCGGGGTGCGCGTAGAGGGACTGGGCCTCCAGGCTGACCGCCAGCTCCCTGCCGTGGCGGTCGGTGATCATCCCCCGCTTCGCCGTGACGGGGAGCTGCCGCTCGTACTGTTGGGTGGCCTTCTGGGTCAGGCGCTGGTGGTCCCGGATCTGGAGGGCGAAGAGGCGGCCCACCACCACGGCCAGAAAGGCCAGGAGGAGGAAGAAGAGGGCGATGGCCCGGCCGCGGGGGGCCGGCATCTCCGCGGGCAGCATCCCGGCTCCTCTCACTAACCCCCCTACCGGGACCCGGTACCGGGCCCGGCCGGCTCAGGGAGCACGATCACCTGGCCGGGGCGGGGGGTCTGCATCTCGAAGCGGGCCCGGGCGATGGCCTCGACCCGGCCGAGGTCGGTGAGCCGGGCCAGCTCGAGGGTCAGAATCTTCTGCTCCTGCAGGAGGGTGGCGCGCTCCGCGCGCAGCCCCTCCAGGGCGTAGCCGAGGCGGAGGACCTGGATGTGCTGCCACACGTAGAAGAGGATGCCGAGGCAGAGCAGGCCCAGCAGGAGCACGCCCCGCCAGAGGTCCAGCCGCAGGAACGCCCGGCGCGCCCGGGCGCGCGTGCGGACAGGATGGGAGCGGGTGAGGGTGCCCCCGAGCGACCGGGCCATCCGCCTACCCCTCCACCCGCCGGGCCGCCCGCAGCTTCGCGCTCCGCGCCCGGGGATTCGCCGCCACCTCTTCGGGCCCCGGGGCAACGGGCTTCTTCGTCAGGACGGCGAGCGAAGGGTTCCCCCGCAGGGCATGCTTCACGATCCGGTCCTCCAGCGAATGGAAAGCGATGACGACGATCCGGCCCCCCGGCCTGAGCCCGCCGGCCGCCACCCCCAGCGCCTCCGCCAGCCCCTCCAGCTCCCTGTTCACGGCGATCCGGAGCCCCTGGAAGGTCCGCGTAGCGGGATGGATCCGCCGGGGCCAGGCCCGGCGGGGGATCGCCCCGGCCACCAACGCGGCCAGCTCGTCGGTCCGCGTGAGCGGCGCGGCAGCCCGCACGGCGACGATCCGCCGGGCGATCCGCCGGGCCCACCGCTCCTCTCCGTACTCCCGGAGAATCCGGAACAGTTCCTGCTCCGGGAGGGCGCGGAGGAGCTCGGCGGCCGTGATACCGCCCCCCGCCCGGTCCATCCGCATGTCGAGCGGGCCGACACGGCTGAAGGCAAAGCCCCGGCCCGGGTCATCCAGTTGGACCGAGGAGAGCCCGAGGTCGAAGAGAACCCCGTCCCAGGCCGTGAGCCCCTCGGCCGCCGCCAGCGTCCCGAGGTCCCGGTAGTCCCCGTGCAGCAGGCGGACCCGGGGGCCGAACCGGGCGAGGCGCTCCCGGGCCAGCGGGAGGACCTCCGCGTCCCGGTCCAGGCCCACCAGCCGGCCGGAGGGCCCGCAGGCCTCCAGAATCGCCTCGGCATGGCCCCCCGTCCCGACGGTCAGGTCCAGGTAGAGGCCGTCGGGGATCGGCCGGAGAAAGGCCAGGACCTGGGTCAGGAGGACCGGGGTGTGTCCCGGTCGCCCGGTCACCCTGCCGCCACCCCCGCCGGGGTCAAGAGCGCCTGTGCCTCGGCCCCGGTGGCCGCCACCGCGAAGATGGCGTAGCCCCCCGCGGCCTCGAGGAGCTCCCGGACCGGGCCAGGGGGCGCCACCAGGACGAGCTGTCCCCCGGCCTCCCGCGCCCGATCGCGGCGCTCCACCAGGATGCCGAGGCTCTTGGCATTGATGTGCCAGACACCCGAGAGATCGAGCAGGTGCAAGGCGTACCCGTTCCGCAGGGCCGCGGCCAGGGCTTCCCGCAGCTCGAGCATCCCCCAGAGGCTCATGGCGCCCCGGAGGCGGAAGGTCGCGATCCCGGCGGCGGGGTCCCGCTCCACGGCGAACTCCAGGGGGATCCCCTCCGGCGGCTGACCCGGGGTCATGCGCTCGCCCTCCTCATCGAGCCTCCCGCACGCGCACGCCTGTCCATCCGTCAGATCCCGAGGTCGGCCAGCTTCGCAGCCACGTCCTCAAAGGTGACGGGCGAGCGAGCCAGGAACTCTTCCCAGCGCGTCTTGCTCCAGATCTCGATCTTGTTGAGCACCCCGATGATCATGACCTCGCGGGCAAGGGCTGCTTTCTCCCGCAGCTGCGGGGGAATCAGGATCCGCCCCTGGCCATCCACGGGCGTCTCCGTGGCGCCGGAGTAGAAGAGGCGGAGGAAGGCCCGGACGTCCTTCTGGAGGGTGCTTTGTTTCCGGATCCGCTCCTCCAGCTGGCGCCACTCGTCCAGCGGGTAGGCGGCCACGCAGGAGTCGAAGTCCGTGAGGACCAGCATCTTCTGCCGGCGCCGGGCCAGCGCCTCACGGAAGCGGGAGGGGACGCTGAGGCGCCCCTTGTCATCCAGGGAGTGCTCGTACCGGCCCCGGAACATCCGCGGTCCTCCCCTTCGGGGGAGAGCATCCCATCATATCCCACTTTTCACCACCCGGCCGGAACAATAAACACCGGGCGCATCCGGTTGTCAAGCAAAAAGATAGGAGTGAAGTGCTTGATTCTACAGGAGGGAGAACCCCCCAAGCCTGCGGGGCAGGAGGAGGGCTAGCGGCGCATCCCCAGGCGAGGTTCGGGGGACGGCCCACGGCCTCGGCAAAGCTGAACCCGATCTGTAGCGTGCGGTTGAAAACTGGAAATCTTGCGGTTATCTCTGGAAAGTCTCCTGAGGACAACCAATTAGGCCCAACAATACGGGCACTTGCGCCAAGAGACCTAGATCTCCTATAGAAAATGGACCTGGCCAGAGCTGCTTCAGAGGCCCTCCCACACTGCCCCAAAGCATACCCTGTGAACGGCCCGTTCCCGGGCTATTCCTGGCCCCGTCACGGCCCATTCAGACCCGCTCCTCTCATGGTGCAGGGTCCAGGTCCCGCACGAGGCTTTTGCCCTCGACCACGTAGTCCGCCTGATTATGAAGGGCGCGGTGGTCCACGGGCAGCTCGATGAGATCCTGCGTCTCCTTCGAGTAGTTCAGCTCGAGGTCCTCGTGCTGGCTTACCTCGATGTAGCCGACGATCTTTCCGGTCGCTCTGTCCACCACAACGCCAGCGCGGCTCATTTCTTCAGATTCATCGCGATCAGGCGGCGGTTGCTCGCCAACTGGTTGCTGGCAGTCGTTCCCACCGTAGCCACGATGGTCAGTTTGTAGGTCTGGCTGGCTGCGGGGCTGCTGTCGAAACCTATCACGGTCTGGGCCAAGAGGCCGTCCTCTCCGCTCCCCTTGATCGCCACGTTCGTTGATCCGAGGATCGACCCGCTGATAGAATCCTTCCGGATCGCCAAAGCGAAGGTGTCGTTCTCCACGTTGACCTTCTGAAGCGTGGCCAAACCCCACACTGCGACAGGGCCGCCGTCCGTCGTAATCGTGATGGAACCAATCTCCTCTTCAGTCGTGGTAAAGCCTTCTGCGGCGTTATTACTATAAAGGCCGCTGTTCGTGATGGCGTTGTCCTCAACGTCCGGAGTCGTCGCCCGGAGCGTCGTGCCGCTCACCCCGGCGAACT
>DASYVA010000122.1 GCA_036000645.1 Candidatus Methylomirabilis sp. | reverse complement strand
CTGCTCGTCCCGCCGGGTGATCCCGGCAGCCTGGCGCGGGCAATCGTGAGGCTGGCCGAGGCTCCCGCCCTGCGGCGAGCGATGGGGGAGGCCGGAGCCCGGCGCGTCCGGGAACGGTTTCACGTGGCGAGGATGGCCAGGCAGATCGGGGCAGTCTACGGGGAGGTGTTGCGGGAGCGCCACGGAAGTGAAGGAGGGAACGCGTGCGCATCCTCGTGACGGGGGGAGCAGGGTTCATCGGGTCCCACCTGTGCGAGCGGTTGCTCCGGGCCGGTCACGAGGTCTTGTGCCTGGACAACTTCTTCACGGGCGCGAAGGACAACATCCGGCATTTCCTCGGCCACGATCACTTCGAGTTGACCCGCCACGACATCATCATGCCGATCGAGCTGGAAGTGGATCACATCTATAACCTGGCCTGCCCGGCCTCTCCCGTCCACTACCAGTTCAACCCGGTCCGGACCATCCAGGCGAATGTCCTGGGGGTCACGAACATGCTCGAGCTGGCGAAGCGGACGAGGGCCCGGATCCTCCAGGCCTCCACCTCCGAGGTGTACGGGGACCCGCAGGTTCACCCCCAGCCGGAGGCCTACTGGGGCCACGTGAACCCGATCGGGGTCCGGGCCTGTTACGATGAGGGGAAGCGCGTTGCCGAGACCCTGATGATGGACTACCATCGGCAGCATGGGGTGGAGGTCCGCATCGCCCGCATCTTCAATTGTTATGGGCCGCGCGCCGCAATCAACGACGGCCGTGTGATCAGCAACTTCATCACCCAGGCGCTCCGGGGGGATGACCTGACCGTGTACGGGGACGGGAAGCAGACTCGCTCGTTCTGCTACGTGGACGACATGGTGGACGGGATCATCCGGCTGATGGAGCACGGGGACGGGACGTTTACCGGGCCGATCAACCTGGGGAACCCTGGGGAGTTCACCATCCTCGAGCTGGCCGAGCGGATCATCGCCATGACCGGTTCCCGGTCCGGTCTCACCTTCAAGCCCCTCCCGAGCGACGATCCGGTCCAGCGCCGGCCTGATATCACCCTGGCCCGCCAGCACCTGGGCTGGGAGCCGCGCGTCTCCCTGGAGATCGGCCTCGCGCGGACGGTGGAGTACTTCCGCGACGTCCTGCGGAAGGCGTGAGGAGGAACGCACGGATGGACGCTGAGCGCCTCCAGGCCGTGGCCGCCCGGGTCCTCCGGATCGAGGGGGAAGCGGTGGCGGCGCTGGCGGAGCGGCTGGACGGCCGCTTCGCCCGGGCGGTCGAGCTCCTCCATGCCTGCCGGGGGCGCGTGGTCCTGGCCGGGATGGGCAAGTCGGGCTACATCGCCCAGAAGATCGCGGCCACCTTCTCGAGCACCGGCACGCCCGCCCTCTTCCTGCACCCGGCCGAGGGGGTCCACGGGGACCTGGGAATGATCGTCCGGGGGGACGTCATGGTCGCCATCAGCAAGAGCGGCGAGACGGAGGAGCTGGTCTCGATCCTCTCCCACATCAAGCGTTTCGGCGTGCCCCTCATCTCCCTCGTCGGGAACCCGCAGTCCACGCTGGCCCGGGAGAGCGACGTGGCCCTGGACGTGAGCGTCAAGGAAGAAGCCTGCGCCTTGAACCCGGCCCCGACGGCCAGCACGACGGCGGCGCTCGCCATGGGGGACGCCCTCGCGGTGGCCCTCCTGGAGCATCGGGGCTTCCAGGAGGAGGATTTCGCCCTCCTGCATCCCGGGGGGAGCATCGGGCGGCGGCTCCTCCTGCGGGTCCGGGACCTGATGCACACCGGCAAGGCGCTCCCGCTCGTCCGGGAAGACGCCACGATGCGAGAGGCGATCCTGGAGATCAGCGGGAAGCGGCTGGGGGTGACGGGGGTCGTGGATGCGGCGGGGGTTCTCACCGGCATCATCACGGACGGGGACCTGCGCCGAGCCCTGCAGAAGCTCCCCGACCTCCTGACGCGCCGGGTGGCCGACTGCATGACCCGCAACCCCAAGACGATCGCCGCGGACGAGCTGGCGGCCCGGGCCGTGCAGGTCATGGAACAGTACAGCATCACCTCGCTGCTCGTGGTAGGAGAGGGAAGGCAGCCGGAGGGCGTCCTGCACCTGCACGATCTCTTGAAGGCGGGGGTGGTGTAGGCCATGGGGCGTGCGACGAGCCGCGGCGCCGGGTCCCGGCGGGGCGGTGCGCCCTCCGGCCGGCCGGGAGGCCGCCCGGCGTCGGTCCGGATGTCCCGGAGCCTCCGCCGCCGCGCGGGCCCCATCCGTCTTCTGGTCATGGACGTGGACGGGGTCCTCACGGACGGGACCATCGTGTGCGGGCCGGACGGCCAGGAGTGGAAGTCCTTCCACGTCCAGGACGGCTTTGCCATCACGGCCGGGCAGCGGGCCGGCCTCCGGATGGCCCTCATCTCGGGGCGGACCTCGGGAGCCGTCGCGCGCCGGGCGGCGGAGCTGGGACTGGCCGAGGTGCACCAGGGCACCCGGGACAAGGTGGCCACCTACGATGGGCTCCTCCGGCGGCACGGCCTGACGGACACCGTCGCCGCCTTCATCGGCGATGACCTGGTGGACCTGCCCCTCCTCCGCCGGGCCGGGCTCGCCGTGGCCGTTGCGGACGCCGTGCCGGAGGTCCGGGCCGCCGCCCACTACGTGACCACGGCCGCGGGCGGGCGGGGGGCCGTGCGCGAGGTGATCCGGCTGATCCTCGAGGCGCAGGGGCGGTGGACGGAAGTCCTGCACCGGTTCGACGGCACGCGGGAGTGAGCGTGGGCGGGGTGCTGCTGACGGGGATCGGGGTCTCTCCCGGCATCGCCATCGGGCAGGCGGTTCTCCTCGGGCGGCGAGAGGTCCAGGTCAGCCGCCGGGTCGTGGCGGAGGCCGAGGTCCCGCTGGAGCAGGGCCGCTTCCGGGAGGCGGTCGTCCGGGTCCGCCGGCAGGTGGAGGGGATCCGCGCCAGGGCCGCGGAAGCGCTCGGTCCCCGCGCCGCCGCGATCTTCGATTCCCACCTGGCCCTGCTGGCCGATGACCAGTTCCCCGCGGAGGTCCAGGAGCGGATCGCGGCGGCGCGCGTAAACGCCGAGGCGGCGCTGGAGGATGTGGCGCGTCGCTACGCCGACGCGCTGGCCCGCCTGGAGGACGAGGTCCTCCGGGGGCGGCGGACCGACGTGGACGACGTGGCGGAGCGCCTCCTCCGCACCCTCCTCGGCGCGGAGCTGCCCCGCCTCG
>DASYVA010000121.1 GCA_036000645.1 Candidatus Methylomirabilis sp. | reverse complement strand
TCGGGGACGCCTCCCCGGCGGCCGCCTGACGGTCCACCAGGGGATCGAGATGGGGCAGCCTTCGCGCCTCGAGGTGGAAGTCGAGCAGGGGACCGCGGGTGGCGGGGCAGTCGTCCGGGTGGCCGGCCGCGTCGTTCCGCTCGTCACCGGGTCTCTTACCCTCCCGTAGTCCCGGGGCTCCGTCTCCTCCTTCCCCGCGTAACTCCTTGACAAGCCAGGGCGGGATTGGCTACGCTGGAGGCCGAACGAGCGCTCATTCGGGTGCCTCCGGAGGACGCAATGCCCAGCCCGGTCGCAACCGCCGTCAAGGACCAGGACCTGATCGCCCGCCGGCACGACCAAATCTGCGACGGCGCCGTCAAGCTCTTCACCCGCAAGGGATTCCACAACACCACGGTCCGAGAGATCGCCGAGGCCTCGGGCCTCGGGATCGGGACACTCTACGCGTACATCAAGACCAAGGAGGACATCCTCTACCTGATCTACGACCGGATCTTCACCCGGTTCCGCGACCGGATGCTTGCAGCAGTCACGGGGATTGATGATCCGACAACCCAGCTCCGGGTGGCCCTCGAGACCACCTTCCGGATTTACCACGACTATCAGGATCTGGTCCTCCTCCTCTATCAGGAGTCCCACGTCCTGGGGAAGGGGGCCCTCCAGAGCCTCTTCGAGGTGGATCGCTCCTACGTAGCCTTCTTCAGGGACATTCTGGAGCGGGGGCAGGCGGAGGGGCAGTTCCGGCGGCAGGACACGAACCTGGTGGGCGTTGCCATCGTGTTCCTGTGCGCCGTCCTGGCCCTCAAGCGCTGGAACCTCCGGGGGTATCAGGCGGAAGAGGTGGCGGAGCATCTCATGGACCTGATCTTCCGCGGCATCCTCAACGGGCGGGAGGCTGGGGACGCGCCGCGCGGCGGCGGGGACGCGCTCCCTCGGACGAAGGAGGAGCACCGGTGAGAGACGCGGTCATCCTGAGCGGGGCCCGGACGCCCATCGGGTCCTTCAACGGCAGCCTGGCGAGCGTTCCCGCCCCGCGCCTGGGGGCGGCGGCCATCGGGGAGGCGCTGCGCCGGGCGAAGGTCGAGCCGGGCCGGGTGGACGAGGTCCTGATGGGCAACGTCGTCTCGGCCGGCGTGGGGCAGGCCCCGGCCCGCCAGGCGGCGATCTTCGCTGGCATCCCCGAGACCGTCGGCGCGACCACCGTGAACAAGGTCTGCGGATCGGGCCTGAAGGCCATCCTCCTGGGGGCCCAGGCAATCCAGGTCGGGGCCGCCGACTGCATCGTCGCGGGCGGAATGGAGAGCATGAGCGGCGCTCCCTACCTGCTGCCCAAGGCGCGGGCCGGGTACCGCATGGGGCACGCGGAGCTGGTGGACAGCATGATCCTGGACGGCCTCTGGGACGTGTACAGCAACCTCTCCATGGGGGCCTGCGGCGAGCTGTGCGCCGCCAAGTTCGGCCTCACGCGGGAGCAGCAGGACGCGTACGCCGCCCAGTCCTATACCCGGACCTGGGCCGCCCAGAAGGCCGGGAAGTTCAAGGCCGAGATCGTGCCGGTGGAGGTGGCGGGGAAGACGGGGACCACCCTGGTGGAGGAGGACGAGGACCCCAAGCGGGGCAACCTGGAGAAACTCCCGAAGCTCAAGCCCGTCTTCAAGGCGGACGGGACGATCACGGCCGGCAATGCCCCGTCCGTCAACGACGGGGCCGCCGCGGTGGTTCTGATGGCGGCGGACCGAGCCGCCGCCCTCGGTCTCACACCCCTGGCGCGGATCGCGGAGGCCGGGCACAACGCGACCGCCCCGGAGTGGTTCGCCATCACGCCGGGCTACGCCATCCGCGACGCGCTCAGGAAAGCGGGCAGGAAGCCCGAGGACATCGATCTCTACGAAGTCAACGAGGCATTCGCCGCCGTGGCCCTGGCGGCCATCCAGGTGGCCGGGCTGGACCCCGCCCGGGTCAATGTCAACGGGGGGGCGGTGGCCCTGGGCCATCCCATCGGCGCGACGGGGGCGCGGCTCGTCGTCACGCTCCTGCATGCCCTCCAGGACCGGGGCGGACGCCGGGGGGTCGCTGCCCTCTGCCTGGGCGGGGGCGAAGGGATGGCCGTCATCATCGAGCGGGTCTAGGAGGGGCGGATGGAGATCCAGACGCTCGGGATCGTGGGGGCAGGGACGATGGGGAGCGGCATCGCCCAGGTGGCCCTCCAGGCGGGATACGGAGTCCTCCTGCGGGACGTGAGCGAGGGGATCCTGGAGGCCGCCCGAGGCCGGATCGGGGCCGGCCTGAGCAAGGGCGTGGAGAAGGGAAAGTTCTCCGCGGCGGACCGGGAGGGGATGCTCGGCCGCCTGAAGACCACCACCGCCATAGCCGATCTCGCCCACGCCGACTTCGTGGTCGAAGCGGCGACCGAGAGCTTCGAGATCAAGCGGGGCCTCTTCCTCGAGCTGGACCGCCTCGCCCGCCCCGAGACCATCCTGGCGAGCAACACTTCCTCGATTTCGATTACGAAGATCGCGGGGGTGACGAAGCGGCCGGACCGCGTGGTGGGGATGCACTTCTTCAACCCCGTTCCCCTGATGGCCCTCGTGGAGGTCATCCGAGGGCTGCAGACCAGTGACACCACGGCAACGGCCACCATCGAGCTGGCGAAGCGCCTCGGCAAGACCCCGGTGGAGGCCAACGACTTCCCCGGGTTCATCGCCAACCGGATTCTCGTCCCCATGATCAACGAGGCCATCTACGCCCTCATGGAGGGCGTGGGGACCGCCGAGGCGATTGACAATGTCATGCGGCTCGGTGCCAACCACCCCATGGGGCCCCTGGCGCTGGCCGACCTCATCGGGCTCGACGTCTGCCTCGCGGTCCTGAAGGTGCTGCACGAGGAGCTGGGGGACGACAAGTACCGGCCCTGCCCCCTGCTGGTGAAGATGGTGGATGCCGGCTACCTCGGGCGGAAGACCGGCCGGGGCTTCCACACGTACTAGTGCTCACCTGGGAGGATCCCTCATGGCCTACGCCACGCTCGCCCTGGCGCGGGAAGATGCCGTCGCCCTCCTCACCTTCAATCGGCCCGAGAAGCTGAACGCCATGAACCGGCAGGTTCTCGGTGAGTTGCACCACGCGCTGGACGCGCTCGCCGCGGATCAGAGCGTGCGCGCCATCGTCCTCACGGGAGCGGGCGAGAAGGCTTTCGTCGCCGGCGCCGACGTCTCCGAGTTCCCCACGCTGACCCCGGTCGCGGCGATGGAGTTCGGCCGCGACCTGGGCGCCGCGGCCGAGAAAATCGCCCGGATGCCGAAGCCGGTCCTGGCCGCCGTCAACGGCTTTTGCCTGGGGGGCGGCTGCGAGCTCGCCATGGGCTGCGACTTCATCTATGCCGCGGAGAGCGCCCGCTTCGGCCAGCCGGAGATCAACCTGGGGATCATCCCGGGGAGCGGTGGGACGCAGCGCCTGCCGCGCCTGGTGGGCAAGGCCCGCGCAAAGGAACTCATCTTTACCGGTGACATGATTGACGCGCGGGAGGCGCTGCGGATCGGCCTGGTGAACCGGGTGCTCCCGCTTCCCGAGCTGCTGCCGGCCGCCAAGGAGACGGCGGCGAAGATGGCGGCCAAGAGCGGCGTCGTGCTCGGCCTCGCCAAGGCGGCCATCGAGGAGGGGACGGCGACCGATCTGACTACCGGGCTCGCGCTCGAGGCCAAGGCCTTCGGCCTGGCCTTCTCGACCGAGGACAAGCGGGAAGGGGTTGCGGCGTTCTTGGAGAAGCGGAAGGCTACCTTCCGACACCGGTAGGCGGGGATCGTGGATTTTGCCCTGACAGAAGCGCAGCGGATGTTCCAGGCCACGGCGCGAGAGGTGGCCGACCAGATCATCGCCCCGCGGGCGGAGGAGACCGACGTCACCGGCGCCTTCCCCCACGAGACCGTCAAGCGCCTCGGGGAGCTGGGGTTCATGGGGGTGGCGGTGCCCGAGACGTACGGGGGGGCCGGAGCCGACACCGTCTGCTATGCCATCGCGATGGAGGAGGTCTCCCGGGCCTGCGCCTCGACCGGCGTCATCATGTCGGTGAACAACTCCCTCGTCTGCGACCCGCTCCTCGCCTTCGGGACGGAGAGCCAGAAGCAGCAGTACCTGGTTCCCCTCGCCCGGGGCGAGAAGCTCGGCTGCTTCTGCCTGAGCGAGCCGAACGCCGGGAGCGATGCGGCCAATCAGGAGACCACGGCCCGCCGGGATGGCGCCGCGTACCTCCTCACCGGGACCAAGAACTTCATCTCGAACGGGGCCGAGGCGGACGTCGCCCTCGTCTTCGCCTCCCTCGACCGGAGCAAGGGGCATCACGGGATCGCGGCCTTCCTGGTCGAGCGCAGCTTCCCCGGCTTCACCGTGGCCAAGCTCGAGAAGAAGCTCGGGATCAAGGGCTCCTCCACGGCCCAGATCGTCCTGGACAACTGCCGGGTCCCGGCGGAGAACCGCCTCGGGAAAGAGGACGAGGGGTTCAAGATCGCGATGGCGACCCTCGACGGGGGTCGCATCGGCATCGCGGCGCAGGCGGTCGGGATCGCCCGGGCCGCCTTCGAGGCCGCCCGGGACCACGCCAAGGCGCGCGTGCAGTTCGGGAAGCCCATCGCCACTCTCCAGGCCATCCAGTTCATGCTCGCCGACATGGCGACGGAGATCGAGGCGGCGCGCCTGCTTACCTACCGGGCGGCGCTTCTGAAGGATGCGGGCCGGCGCTTCACCTCGGAGGCCGCGATGGCAAAGCTCTACGCCTCGGAGGCCGCCATGCGGATCACGACGAAAGCGATCCAGGTGCACGGCGGGTACGGCTACATGCTGGACTACCCGGTCCAGCGCTTTTTCCGGGACGCGAAGATCACCGAGATCTACGAGGGGACTTCCGAAATCCAGCGGCTGGTGATCGCGGGCCATCTCCTGAAGTAGGAGCGGACGTGGAGCTCGTCGTCTGCCTGAAAGAGATCATTGACCCGGAAATCCCGCCGAGCCAGTTCAAGATCGACCCGGCGGCGAAGCGGCAGCTCCCGGAGGGGCACGCCCTCGTGATCTCGACCTACGACGAGCACGCCCTGGAGGTGGCCCTGAAGCTCAAGGAGGCGAAGGGGGGGACGGTGACGGCCCTCTGCCTCGGTGCGCCTACGGCCACCACGGCGCTCAAAAAGGCGCTCGCCATGGGGGCGGACCAGGCGGTCCTACTGAACGACCCGGTCCTCCTCGCCTCCGATGCCTTCGGCGTCGCCTCCGCCCTCGCGGCGGCCATCCGGAAGCGCGGCCCCTTCGACCTCGTGCTCGCCGGATGCGAGTCGGGGGACTGGGCTTCTCGGGCCGTCGGACCCTTGCTCGCCGAGGAGCTCGGGATCCCCTGCGTCGCCTACGCATCCCGCGTGGAGATGGCGGGGGGTGGCGTCCAGGCTCGGAAACTGGTGGAGGACGGCTACGCACTGATCGAGGCGCCGCTCCCCCTCCTGGTGACGATCACGAGCGACGAGAGCAACGTCCCGCGCTTCCCGAAGCTGAAGGACATCATGGCCGCGGGCCGCAAGCCGATCCCCACCTGGACCGCGGCCGACCTGGGGCTGGCGGAGCCCAAGAGAAATGGCAGCCGGGTCACGGTGGCGGACCTCAGCATCCCGGTGCGGGAGACCCGCTGCGAGATTCTGGACGGCGAGAGCCCGGAGGAGAAGGTGGACCGGCTGGTGAGCCGCCTCCGGGACTTGAAGCTACTCTAACCACAAGAGGACATCGTGGCCTGGACTCCACCCCCACCGCGCGCTGGCCACCCGTACTACATGTACGAGGCCATCCAGGGGCAGCCGGCGGCGATCCGGTCGGTGCTGCGGCGCAACCGGGAGGCCCTGAAGGCGGTGGCCGCGCAGCTGCAGCACGCGGACCAGGTTCTCCTTTCGGGGATCGGCACGTCCTGGCACGCGTGCCTGGTGGGGGAGCTGCTTCTGTCCCAGATCGGGGGCCTGGGGCATCGCGTCCGCGCCTTCCACTCCTTTGAGCTCAGCAACTACTGGCCGGAGCCGCACGCAAAGACCGGGGTGATCGTCATAAGCCACCGGGGGACCAAGCGCTTCTCGCTCGAGGCCCTCCAGAAGGCGAAGGCGGGGGGCGGCTTCGGCGTCGCGATCACCGGTCTCGGAAGCGGGGAGGGCCTGCACGCAGCAGACCACCTCCTCCGGACGGTAGAGCAGGAGAATTCCGGCGCGCACACCATCAGTTACACGACCGCGCTCGCGCTCCTGGCTGCCCTGGCCGCCGAGCTGGGAGGGAACGGGGAGTTCGCGGCAGCGCTCGAGGCGATCCCGTACCTGATGGAGGCCCTGCTCGAGCGGGAGTCCGGAGAGGCGCTGGCGAGCCGCTTTCGGAATCGGCGCTGCTACTACTTCATCGGAGGCGGCCCGAACACGTCCACGGCCTGCGAGGCCGCCCTCAAGATGAACGAAGCGAACTACGCCATCACGGTGGGGATGAATTGCGAGCAGGTGCTGCACGGCCCCTGGGCGGCGCTGGAGCCGGAGGACGTGGTCTTCCTCATCGCGCCGCCTGGCCGCTCGTACGAGCGCTGCCTGGCGGTGGCCAGGGTGGCGGGCGAGGTCGGCGCACCCGTCGTTGGGCTTCTTGCGGAGGGCGATGCCGAGCTGGCCTCCCTCTGCGCCCTCGTGGTGTCGTTGCCCCCCACACCCGAGCTGCTGACCCCGATCCTCGCCGTGGTTCCCCTCCAACTGCTCACCTACTATCTCGCGCTTTTGCGGGGGACCAACCCGGACACCATGCGGGCCCACGAGGCTGCCCACGGCCGCGCCCGGGCAGGCCTCTCGCTCTAGGGAGAACGATGGGAGCGGTCCTCTGTTATGCGCCGGTCGCGGGGGACCGGATCAGCCGGAGCGGCCAGGAGGCCCTGGCCGCGGGGCGGGCCGCCGCCCAGGTCGCCGGCGGGCCCGTCGTCGCGGCCCTCGTGGGCGCGGGCCTGGGCGGCGCCACGTCGGCCGCAGCGCGCCACGGCGCCGCCCGATGCTTCCTCGCCGAGCACGCTCTTCTCGAGACCTACCAGGCGGACGCGTACCTGAAGGCCCTCCAGGCGATCGTCGAGGCGGCGAGTCCGACCCTTCTGCTGTTCCCGAGCGACGCGCAGGGGCGGGAGCTGGCTCCGCGCCTGGCCCACCGGCTCCGCGCCGCCCTCATCACTGAGGCGCAAGCCTTCGCCAGGCGGGACGGGAAACTGGCCTTCACCTGCCAGGCCTACGGGGGCAAGGCCGTAGCCACCCTCATCGCGCAGGCGGAGCCGGTCGTCGTCACCGTCCGGCCCAAGACGTTCTCCCCCGCCGAGGCGGCGGCTGCCGGGGAGGCAGTTCCCGTGCCGGTCTCCCTGACGCCGCAGGACGCCCGCACGCGCCTCGTCCGGAAGGTCCAGGAGGAGGGGGGCGGCATGGACCTGGAGGTGGCCAAGGCCGTCATCGGGGGCGGCCGCGGCCTGGGCGGGCCGGACGCGTTCAAGCTGCTTGAGGAGCTGGCCCAGGTGCTGCGAGGAGCCGTCGGGGCCTCGCGAGCGGCGACCGATGCCGGCTGGGTCCCCGCCTCCTGGCAGATCGGACAGACGGGACGGAGCATCAGCCCCGACCTGTATATCGCCGTGGGCATCTCCGGGGCGACCCAGCACGTGGCCGGCGTGGCCTCGGCCAAGACCATCGTCGCCATCAACCGGGACGCCGAGGCGCCCATCTTCAAGGTGGCGCAGCTCGGGATCGTGGACGACTTCAAGGCAATCATCCCCCGGCTGACCGCGAAAATCCGGGAGGTCACCGGGAAGGGCTAGGGAAGAACCAGGGGGGAGGCCGTGGAGCCCGCGCGGGAAATCTACTGGAACATCCCGGGGCATGCCTGGCTCTATGTCCTCTTCCTGCCGTTTTTCCTGGTCTTCTGCTGGGGGATCTGGCGGGCGTTCCGCGCGCTCCGGATGGGGAAGGGCCCGCTCCTCGAAGGACGCCTCCTGCCGCGGCTCCGAGCCTTCTGGGATGGCGCCGTCCTCCAGCGCCGGATCGCGCGCCAGCCCTTCGCCGGGGCGATGCACCTCGGCATCTCCTGGGGCTTTGCCATCCTGTTCGTCGCCACGACGCTCGTGGCCTTCCAGGACTATTTCGGCCTGCCCGTTCTCTCCGGCTCCTTCTACCTCTACTTCATGAGCCTGACCGTGGACCTGTTCGGCCTGGCCGCCGTGGTCGGGACGGTCCTCGCTCTCGTGCGGCGCTACGGCCCGCGACCCGAGCGGCTCACCGCCCCGCACGGGCGCGACCCCTTCGGCCTCCTCCTCCTGCTCTTCCTGCTCGTCCTGCTGACGGGATTTGCCGTGGAGGGACTCCGGATCGGGGCCACCGCGGATCTGTACGGACG
>DASYVA010000120.1 GCA_036000645.1 Candidatus Methylomirabilis sp. | reverse complement strand
GAAGTGGGGGCAGGGGGCCCCGCGTCGGTCGGAGGAAGGGGTGACCACCTCGAGGAGCTCGCCGCGCCGGTAGTCCTGCCGCTCCTCGACGATCCGGACCCGGACGACCTCTCCCGGCGCGGCGAAGGGAACGAAGACGGCGCGGCCATCCTCCCCCTTTCCCAGGGCATCCCCCCGGAAGACGAGGCGATCCACCGTGAGGGCCACAGCGGCAGGGGCAGAAGGCGGCGCGGGCCTGGCCTTGGTCGGGTGCATAAGGCCTCCTGGAGCGATGGGGCGGCTGGGCAGGCGGACCGCGGCCTCCCGCCCTTCCCATACTACCCGATTTTACCGGCAGGACCCAGATGCCCCAGGCGCGGGACCTGGACGCCAAGGCATGCCGCTTTGGGGCTGGTCAGAATCAGAAGAGGAGGATCGTTTCAGGAAGGGTTGGGGGAGGCCTCCGAACCCAGGGGGGAGCTCCGCCTGCAGACGCAGGAGAACCCCCGGCCTCCCCGGGTCCCGCGGGCCGGCGGGCCGTCCCGTGGCCGACCCGGAGCCCGGCTAAGCAACCTGACTTGCCTGGCAGGCGGGCGCGGCGTCACCGCGCAAGGCGGGTGGCGCCGGCGATCTCCAGCGTGATCTCCTCAGGATTGACGACGGCCATCGGATACCGGTAGTAGAGCTTCGCCTCCGCCACGAAGTCCGGCGGGCCGGGATACGGGAAGAGGAAGCTCACCTCCTGGGCCCCCTTGGGCGGGATGCGGTTGTCGCTCAGGATTGCGCTCCCCCGGAGCAAGACCTGGGCGTCGGTCCGGAGTTCGTTGCCCCGCTCGTCCACCACCACCTTCCGGAACGCCTTCCGCTGCTCTCCCACCACCGTCTGGCCCCGGCGAAGCTGGACCACCAGCTCAATCTGCCGGGTCGGGAGACCCGTGGGGATCATGTGGCCCGATCCGACGTTCTCTACCCTCACCACCACGCGATAGGCCTTGTCGATCCGCCGGATCTCCCGGACCTCCACCCGGGCAGCCTTCCGGACCTGCTCACTGGAATGCCCCCCCTGGATGTCGTGCAAGTTGATGGGCCGCGGGGGGGCCTCGATCTCGGGCCGGACGACGCGTCCCTGCCCCACGGGCATGTGGCACGCCTGGCACTGGGTCCCCTGCTCAGCGTAGGGACCCGCGCGCCACTCGCTGTAGGTCCCCATGAGGACGGCCCCCGACTTCGCCCGGTATTCGTGGCAGCCCCCGCAAAGCTCCGACGTGATGTGGGTCACGGAGTACTGGGTCCCGTGGGCCGGCGACCGGGCGGACCGGATCGGCCCCCACTTCACCAGTCCGGGACGCATGGTATAGGGCTCCCCGGCCGCCAGCGGATTTGCCGCCGTGATCGTGTGACAGAAGTCGCAAGTGACGCCTTCCCCGGTGATGGGCAACTGCTGGTCGTAGTCCTTGGTGATGCGCGTCGTAGGCGCGTGGCAGCTCAAGCAGAGGGGCCGGGCGGCCCCCTTGCTCAGCTTGATGGCCTCCCAGTAGGCGGCATCGAAGATGGGGTCCGAGAGGGACATGGCGTGGAGGGAGTTCTTCCAGGTACGGTGGATGTCCACGTGGCACCCGGCGCACACTTCACTGCTG
>DASYVA010000119.1 GCA_036000645.1 Candidatus Methylomirabilis sp. | reverse complement strand
CATGCTGATCCGCGTCACCATGGCGAACATCTGTGGGTCCGACCTCCACTTCGTCCGGGGGGGCGGACCCGGTCTGAAGGGGGGGACGCCGCGCATCCTGGGGCACGAGATGGTGGGGGTCATCGAGCGCCTGGGGCGGGCGGTCAAATCCGACACCCTCGGGCAACCGCTGCGCGAGGGTGATCGAGTCTGCTACGCCTACTATCTGCCCTGCGGCGCCTGCCCGGCCTGCTGGCACGGCGTCCCGGGCTGCCCGAACCGCTACCGGTACTGGTTGGAGACTTCCTGCGAGGATCCGCCGCACTTCCACGGCGCCTACGGCGAGTTCTATTACCTGCGGCCCGGCCAGTGGGTGTACCGCCTGCCCGACACCCTCCAGGACCGGGTCGTCTCCCCCGTGAACTGCGCCCTGGCCCAGATGGTCTACGGGCTGCATCGGGTCGGGGTCACCCTGGGGGACGCCGTCGCGATCCAGGGAGCGGGGGGGCTCGGCCTGTACGCGTGCGCGATTGCGCGGGAGATGGGGGCCGGGACGATCCTGGTCCTGGACCTCCTCCCGGATCGCCTGGAGCTCGCCAGATCCTTCGGGGCCGACGCCGCGCTCAACGTGACCGGCCTCACGGCGCAGGAGCGGGCCGCCGCGATCCGCGAGCGGACCGGGGGGTACGGGGCCGACCTCGTCGTGGAAGTCAGCGGCTCCCCCGCCGTCCTCGAGGAGGGGATCGCGATGGCCCGGGTGGGCGGGCGCATCCTCTGGATCGGCAACATCAACCTCGGACGCACCGGCACGGTGGATCCGGGGCAGGTGGTGCGGGGCTCCCGGACCATTGTGGGGCTGGTGGTCTACGAGCCCTGGGTCATCCCGCGGGCCCTGGGGCTCCTCCAGCGGGCCGGCACCCGGTACCCCTTCGACCGGATCATCTCCCACACCTTCCCCCTCTCCGCCATCAACGAGGCCTTCGCCGTTGCCGCCGAGCGGAAGGCGCTCCGCGTCTCGCTCCTCCCCGGAGGCTGAGGGAATTTCATTGCCGCTGCGCCGGGCCCGTGGTATCAATACCCCACGGGCGCAGGGCGCCTCCCGGCCGGAGCGATGGGTCCCGCCGGCGGCGCAGCGCCGGCGGCCGAGCGAAGGCCGCGGGAGGGCCCCATGCTGCATCATGTGCTGGAGGAGCGTTACCCCCGAGAGATGACGCTCCGGGACGGGAGCACCGTGATCATCCGCCCCCTGGGAAAGGACGACAAGGAGGCGCTCCTGGTTTTCTTCCGGGCGGTGCCGGAGGAGGAGCGGCTGTTTCTGAAGGATGACGTGACCGACGAGGCGGTGATTGACTCCTGGATCCGGGGCCTGGACTACGGCCAGGTCCTGCCGCTCCTGGCCGAGGCCGACGGCCGGATCGTGGCCGACGCGACCCTGCACCAGCAGAAGCGGGGCTGGATGAGCCACGTCGGCAAGGTTCGGGTGGTCGCCCACCCCTCCTTCCGCCACAAGGGCCTCGCCAGCGGCTTGATCAAGGAACTCATCGAGGTAGCCCGGGACTCCGGCCTGGAGCTCCTGGATGCCGAGTTCATGTCGGAGCAGGTCGGGCCGATGCAGACCTTTACCCGCCTCGGCTTCTACAGGGTAGCGACGCTCCCCCGCCACGTCCGGGACCAGAAGGGCAAGGCCCACGACTTCATCGTGATGGCCTACGACCTGGTGCCGGACGACGAGGCCTTCGCCGCCCAGTAGCGGGGAGCCCGCCGCGCGGGGCCCGCGACCTCCCGCCCCGCCGCCAGGAGCGCCATGCACCCCGCCGACCTCGAGGCCGAAGCCGCCCTCCTACGCCCCTACGTCACCAACCTGGACCGGCCCGTCTTCGCCCTCCGGAACCTGCCGGAAGAGGTGGTGGCGGTCCTCTTCGCCTACTACAGCCGCAGCCGCGAGACCCTCCGCGCGAACCTCCTGAAGCTCCTCCGGGAAGGGGACCTGGATCTGGCCGGACGGCTGGACGCGGCGGACCCGGACGAGCAGGGGCTTGCCGCCGCCCGCGAGAAGGCACGGCAGTTCCACGAGAAGTGGGTGGTCGGGTACGGCCACGCGTCGGTGGCCGAGCACGCCGTCGCCCACCTCGCGCTGGAGGATGTCTCCATCCTGGCCAGCAAAGTGGTGGAGGACATGCGCCTGGCCGCCTACACCGAGAAGTCCACGCGCTACGTCGTCTTCGAGAAGGAGCGCTACTACCGGCCGGCAGCCATCATGGCCTCGCCGCTCGCCGCGCCGTACCGCGAAGCGGCCGAGTGGTTGCTCGAGACCTACACGCGCCTGAGTCCTGACGTGACCCGGCGGATCATGGCGGAGCGGCCGCCCGCGCCGGGCCAGAGCCCGAAGGGGCACGAGACGGCCTGCCGCGCGCACGCCTGCGACCTCCTCCGGTACCTGCTCCCCACCGCCACCCTCACCAATATCGGGATGACCATCAATGGCCGGGCCCTGGAGCACCTGCTCACCAAGATGCTCTCCCACCCCCTGCCCGAGACCCGGGAGCTGGCGGTTGCGATGAAGGCGGAGGCGCAGCACGTCATCCCCACCCTGATCAAGTACGCCGCGCCCAATGCCTACATGCAGGAGACCCCGAAGGCGGTGGCGGCCCTCGCGGCCGAGGTGGCGGGCCAAGCCGAGCCCGCGCCGACGGGGAGCGTCCGGATCGTCCGGGCGCCCGAGGAGCCCGAGGTCCACCTCACGGCGGCCATTCTCTACACCGCCTCCCGCCTCCCCTACGAGCAGCTCCTCCAGGAGGTGCGGCGGCAGCCCCGGGAGGTCCGGGAGCGGATCATCACGGAGTACCAGGCGCGGCGCGGCCCGCACGATGCGCCGCTCCGGGCGCTCGAGCACCTCGTCTATTCCTTTGAGGTCTTGGTGGACTTCGGCGCGTATCGCGACCTGCAGCGCCACCGGATGGCCATGCAGCTCCGACAGCCCCTCACGTCCGAGCACGGCTACGAGATGCCGGAGGAGGCGGAGCGGCACGGGTTCGCCGCCCTGTTCCGGGAGGGGATGGCGCGAGCCGCCGACACGTACGCGGCCCTCGCCCGCCAATTCCCGGAGGAGGCCGCGTACGTCCTGCCGCTCGCCACGAGGGTCCGGGTCCTCTTCACCTGGAACCTCCGCGAGCTGCACCACTTCATCGCGCTGCGCTCCGGCAAGCAGGGGCACCCGGCCTACCGCCGGATCGCCCAGCAGGCCTTCCGGGAACTCGAGCGGGTCCACCCGTTCCTGGCTTCCTTCATCCGCGTGGACCTCAAGGACTACGACCTCGCCCGCGCCTAACCGCTCCCCCAGTGAGATCTGTGCATCGCTGCCCGCTCCATCGCCGTCCGACGCAGATGGGCCCTCGGCTGAAGCGGCATGTGCCGATCCGGGGTGCGAGTCTAGGGGGCGAACTCGTAATGGACGGGGCCGAGCTCGAAGCGCGCGTGGGCGGGGGCGGTATACTTGGTCTTCGCGACGGGGGCATCCAGAGCGATCATGGGAACCGTCGCCTCCCGCACGAGGCGGCTCCTCTCATCGTAGAACCGCACCGTGACACTGGCACGGCGTAAGGTCTTGGCCGTCCTGTTCGTGAAGGTGATGTCGAGGATCTCGCTCTTTCCCACCCCCGCCCCCGCCCGCTCCACCACCGCTTCCACATTCCCGTCCTGGTAGATCAGGCGCTCCTGGGCCGCCGCCCGTCCGGCCAGGGTCGCCAGCAGGGCTACGGCCACGAGCAGGGCCGGGGCCGCCGGGAGGCTCCTACAGCGGGAGCTGCTCGCAGAGGCGTCGGTCAAAGAGGGCTTTGGGACGGTTGAAGTACCCGATCTCCACATGCGCGAACTCCTTCCGCAGCAGCCGCAGGAGCCTCCGGATCCCCAGGACCTTGCCCCGGGGGGGCGGCACGGCCGCCAGGTAGAGGCGCGGGTCAATGTTCAGGTTGCGCATCTGGACCATGTGCAGGCCCGTCCGGCGGATCAGGGCGAAGAGGGCCTCCGCCTCCTCCTCCCGGTCGGTGACGCCCGGGAAGACCAGGAGGTTGATGCTGGTGAAGACCCCGTTCGCCGTCGCGGCGGCGATCGCGTCGGCCACGTCTTGCCAGCCGTAGTTCCGGGGGCGGTAGTAGGGCGTGTAGGTCTCCGGCCGCGCCGCGTTGAGGCTCACCCGGACGCTGTCGAGTCCGGCCCGGGCGAGCCGCGTGACGGCGGCGGCGCTCGAGCCGTTGGTGTTGCAGTTGATGGTGCCGGCGTCGGTCTTCTCCCGGAGCCCCCGGATGACCGCCTCCAGCAGGTCCACCTGCAAGAGCGGCTCCCCCTCGCACCCCTGGCCGAACGAGACGATGGCGTCCTCAGCTTCGCGCAGGTGGGGGACCGCGGCCTCGATGACCTCCCCTGCCGTCAGCCGGTAGAGGACGCGCTCGTGGGAGGCCTGGCAGGCCCCCGCTGGCTGGAGCGAGATGCACCCCACGCAGTCGGCGTTGCACGATGCCGAGGCGGGCAGCGGCATCTCCCAGCGGCCGAGGAACGCGTTCTTGGCGGCCAGGCAGTGATAGGCGAGGGCACAGACCTTCAATTGCTTCCAGAGGCGGTTCGCAGGGTGCTGCCGCAGCGTAGCCTCCACCCGCGGCAGGATCTCCCGATCGTCGTAGTGGTGGGGCTCCGAGTGGTCCACCGGGTCCACCCGGACCGCGGCCGCGACGAAGCGGCCGGCTGCGAAGCCGCACGCGGTGTAGGCCCAGAGAGGCAGGTAGGGCGACGGTCCCGGGTAGTGGGCGGCGGGGAGGTGCGTCCGCGTGTAGCCCGGCGGCAGGAAGCACGCGACCGCCAGGGGAGTCACCTTCCGCCGCCCTACCGGGACCCGCTCCAGCGTGGAAAAGGCGTCGAGAGAGGGATCGAAGGCGATGGGGCGACTGCCCGGGAGATGGAAGAAGCGGGTTCCCTCCGGAACCGGGAGAAGGTCTTCGGCCGGAATCCGACTGGGATCCGTCCCCGACGCTCCGGCGGCCTCGAGCGAGGGGTGGTCGTAGATCTTCCCTTTGGGATCGGCGAAGAGCGCCTGAACCATGGCCTCCCCGGAAACGCCCGCCGCGCCCGAAGGCGCGGCGGGAAACTCATCCTAGCACTCCGGGGAAAGCCTGTCCAGGCTCAGACCTGCTCCACCGTGCTCCGGAATTTCGGGCGCTTCATGGCCGACAGGGCAACGGCCACGCCCAGGAGGGCGAAGAAGAAGGTGAGCAGCTCGGCGGTGGGCTTCGCCTGCAGGACCTGCAGGTAGACCTGCAGGGCCACCGGGAAGTTATAGCTTCCGGTCCGGCTCTGGATGAGGTGGGCGACGTAGAAGACCTGCCCGGCGAAGACGCCGAGGAGCGTGAGGACGCCGGTCAGGACCTGCCCGAGGAGGTCCACCTTCCCCATCCCGGCCTTCACGGCATAGGCCACCAGGGCGCCGATGCCGATCGCCACCGCCGAGTAGATGTGGTCGGTGAGGACGGCGAGGATCGCCCAGCCGAGCCCCCCCACCAGCGCCGCCCCCGCTCCGGTCAGAAGCCCGAGAGCGGGGTTGGCGGCCTGCGCGGCGTACGCCCGCTCGGCCCGCGCCTCCTCCTGCTTCTCCCCCTGCAGACAGCCGGCGCAGACGTACCCCGGTGAGCCGTTCACCAGGATCGGCTCCGCCACGGGGACGCTGCCGCAGACCTCGCAGCGGCCGTTGAAACGCGCCACGTGTGCCGGCAGGAGGGCGAGGAAGGCCCCGGCGAGGGCAGCCAAGCGCTCCGGGTTCCCCCGCAGAAAATAGGGCCGGTCCAACCAGAGAAGCCCCTCTTCGACCTTCAGACGCTTGCGAAGCGTACGGGGGAAGGTCTCCTTCCCGAGGGCCTTGAGCACGGTCGGATCCCGCATCACCGCCTCGGACAGGCTCTGCCAGGTGCCGCCGCGGGGGAAGCGGATGGCCACATAGGCCACGTTGGCACCATCCCGGACCGTGGTCCCCATGACCGCCAGGTACCCGTCCCGGGCTGCCACCACTTTCTGTTCCCAGTCCAGAAAGCCCTTCGCCGGGTAGTACTTCCCGTTCCAGTCCCGGGCAATTTTCTCCCAACGGGTCCTCTGCCCCATGGCCGCTCCTCCTCCCCCCGGCCCGGCGACGGCGCTGCCGGGCGGAGGCAGGCCCGGGGAGGTGCAACCACCAGGCCAACAGGCGGGGGGTGCGCGGCAGGCTAGAGTGACTGCAACGAATTGTCACCAAGGCTCACGCGACGGCCGGAGTGTCGGGCCAAATGACGAGCATCACGAGGCCCGAGGGAGGAGGCGGCCGGAGGCGTACGCTGTTTGTACGTTGAGGACCGCCGACGACCGAGAACGAGGTGAGGCGACGTCAGTTGGCCCGGCACCTAGATGAGGGCGGACTCCAGGACAATGCCCCGGTCGAGCGCCTTGACGCCCTGCCAAAGCTGGGCGCGGAGCGGCTCGGCCACTTCGGGGGCATCCACGATCTGGCGGCTGAGATCGATCAACCGGCGGAAGGCGCGGATGAGATCCCCCTCGTGCCCCCCGTAGTGGGCCTCGACCAGGTGGACCCAGTCCTCTTCGCCGGCGGCCCACTCGTAGGTTGCCGCAAGCAGGGCGGTGTGCATCGAGACCGGGAGGCTGACCCGGTGCTCCTGCTGGACCGCCTGGACCTCGGCCGCCAGGTCCTCCATGGCCCGCACCCTTTGCCGCAGGTGCGGCCACCGCTTGAGGAGCGCCCGGGCGAAGCCCGCCTCGGTCTCCCTGGGCTCCTCCACGAGGCAGGAGAGGAGGCTCACCACCTCCTGCCCCGGCAGGTCGTCCAGGACACCCGCGAAGACGACCCGCGCGACCAAGAGCTCGTTGTCGTGCCGGAGCCCGGCCACCAGGTGCCCCTCCTTGGCCAGCGCGTTACCCTGGACGTAACGGAAGTGCTTGAGGACATCCACGACCCGGCAGAACTGGTCCCAGTAACTGTTCCGGAGCTGGGCCAGTAACCGCTCCCGCGCCTCCACCGTCGCGGCGAGGCGGTGCTGGCGCTTGAGCTGCTCCATCCGCGGGCGCTCCGGGCAGCGGTGGCAGGGGCTCTCTGAGAGCGCGAGGGTCAGGTCCGGGATCCGGGAAGGGTCGGGGGCTGCCAGGCCTCCGTCCAGCCCGCCAGTCTCCCCCGCGAGGACCCGGAGCTGCTCCCGGTGTCTCGGCCCCCTCCGGCGGCCCTGCCGCTCCCGTCCCCCGGGGGAGCGCACCTGCCCCCGCCGCGCCGCCTCCAGCTCCTCCCGGAGGGCCCGGTACTGGAGGAGGTTGCAATGCTCCCCGCACCCGAGCGTAAACCCCCGCACCCGGCGCAGCCGCTCCACCAGCTCCGCGACCTCCCGCTCGACCTCCTCGATCCGCTTCCGGTTCTGGAACTGACCGAAGGAGGACTCGATGTTCCGCCGGATCTCCTGGGGGTTGGGGTAGTTGTGCAGGAGCAGGGCTGCGGAGGAGTACCCGACCCGGAACTGGCTCTCCACCGGCTCCGAGGCCTTCCGGATCAGGTAGAGCGCCTCGTCCACTCCCTCGGGCCCATCCAGGGCGATGATGCACTTCCCCTCGGGGTCGATCCCGCGGCGCCCGGCCCGTCCGGCCATCTGGGTCAGCTCGTTGTGCGTGACGGTCCGGAAGCCGACGTCGGTCCGCTTGGTGAGGCTCTGGAGGAAGACGCTCCGGGCCGGCATGTGGATCCCCAGGCTCATGGTCTCGGTAGCGAAGACGACCCGGGTGAGGCCCCGCTCGAACAGCTGCTCCGTCAGGCGCTTGATTGCCGGGAGGATACCGGCGTGGTGGACCCCCGCCCCGCGGCGTAACCCGTCGAAGAGCATCTCGTTGAGCTCGCTCTCCGAGACCAGGCTGGGGTTCTCCGCCCGGAAGGCCGCGATCGCCTCCTCCACCTCCCGCTCCCGGTGCGGCTCCAGGAGGTTCAGACCGTCCTCCAGGAACCGGCGCAGCGCGGCCTCGCACCCCGCCCGGCTGAAGATAAAGTAAATGGCCGGGAGCCAGCGCTTCGCCCGCAGCCCCGGGATGACGGCGAGGGGACTGGCCGGGCGGCGGCGCAGGAAGGGCCGGGCCCGCCCGGGCCGGAACCGCTGGACCCGCAGGCGGCGGCGGTCGAAGCCCCCCCGGAGGGTCTCAAAGACCTGGCTGCGGGAGAGGCCGTCCAGGGGGACGAAGTGCCCCTCGCTGTCGCAGAGGTGGTAGTGCAGCGGGACCGGGCGCGTCGTGTGCTTCACCACCCGGATCTCCCCGTGGACCGTCCGGACCCACTCGGCGATCTCCTCGATGTTCCCCACGGTGGCCGAGAGGGCGACGATCTGCACCTCCGGCGGGCAGTTGATGATGATCTCCTCCCAGACCGTGCCCCGGCTCTCGTCTCCCATGTAGTGGCACTCGTCCAGCACCACGTAGCCGATCTCCTCCAAGCTCCTGGTGTAGAGCATGTTCCGGAGGATCTCGGTGGTCATGACCACGAGGGGGGCGCGGGGGTGGACCTTCACGTCCCCCGTGAGGATGCCGACTCGCTCCGCGCCGTATTGGCGGGTGAAGTCGGCGAACTTCTGGTTGCTCAGCGCCTTGAGGGGGGTCGTGTAGGCCAGGCGGGTACCCGTGGCGAGAGCCCGGGTGATGGCGAACTCGGCGATGAGGGTCTTGCCGGCGCCCGTGGGAGCCGAAACGATGACCGAAACCCCCTCCAGGATGTGCCGGCTGGCCTCCTCCTGGAAGGGGTCCAGGGGAAAGGGGTAGCGGGCGCGGAAAGCCGCCAGGAGGGCCTCGGCTGGCGCCCCAACGGGAGTGGACCCGGGATCGGGCATCCCCTTCACCCCCGGGCCGACCGAGCATCCGGCCGGGGCACCGGCTTCGCCCCCTGCTGTCTCGGCTTCTCCGGCCACAGGCAGTCCTCGTAGACCGGGCACCGGTCGCACAAGGGCCGGAGGGCCTTGCAGGTGTAGCGACCGTGGAAGATGAAGAGGTGAGTCGCCCGGGCCCACCGGGCGGGCGGGATGACGACGCACAGGTCCTGCTCGATCTTGTCGGGATCGTCCGTGGCGGTCAGCCCGAGGCGGTTGGCCACCCGCGTGACGTGGGTGTCCACAGCGAGGGCAGGCTTCCCGAAGGCGGTCCCCAGGACCACGTTGGCCGTCTTTCGCCAGACCCCCGGGAGGGCCGTCAGAGCCTCCATGGTGTCGGGGACCTCGCCGGCGTGCTCGGAGAGGAGCCGCTGGCAGCAGCCGATGATGGCCCGGGCCTTGTTCCGGTAGAAGCCGGTCGAGCGGATCTCCCCCATCAGGACCGTCGGGTCTGCCCGGGCGAAGTCGGCTGCGGTTCGGTACTTCTGGAAGAGCGTTCGGGTCACCTGGTTCACCCGCTGGTCGGTGCACTGGGCCGAGAGGATCG
>DASYVA010000118.1 GCA_036000645.1 Candidatus Methylomirabilis sp. | reverse complement strand
CTACAGCCGCCGCCGGGAGAAGGGCGCCACGCGATCGGCGGCGGCCGACGCCACCGAGCCGGATCCGGGATCGGCGCCGGCCCGACCGGTGGTGGGCGCCGACCTCACGGCCAGCATCCTCGACAGCCTCCCCGTGGGCCTCTACGTCGTGGACCGGAACTTCACCATCGTCTGCTGGAACCGGACGCGGGAGGTAGGACCGTTCGGCATCCAGCGGGAGGACGTGATCGGGAAGAACCTCTTCGCGGTCCTCCCGTCCCTGAAGCGCTCGGCCGCTGCCGAAGAGTTCCAGCGGGTCTTCGCCACCGGCACGATCCTGCAGGTGGAGCAGGAGACGGGGAGCGGGGCGGACCGGCGGTACTACCGGATCACCAAGATCCCGGTGAAGAACGCCGCCGGGAAGGTGACCCACGTCATCACGGTGGGGGAGGACATCACGGAACGGCGGCGGATGGAGCGGCAGCTCTTCGCCTCCGACAAGCTGGTCAGCATCGGGCAGCTCGCCGCGGGCATCGCCCACGAGCTGAACAACCCGATGGCCGCGATCGCCTCCGCCGCCGAGGCGATCCTGCGGCGGGGCCGGGCCGCTGACTTCGCCACCCTGCGGGACGCGGACGAGCTGCGGGTCCTCCTCCGGATCATCGAGGAGGAGGTGTACCGCTGCAAGCGGATCATCGGGAGCCTCTCCGACTTCAGCCGGGATCCGGGGATGGGTCGGCAGCCGGTGGACGCGCGGGAGCTCCTGGACAGCGTGGCCGGGATGCTGGCCCATCAGGCGCGGACGCGGCGGGTGACCGTCCGGACGGAGCACGCGGCCGGCCTGCCGGCCGTCCTGGCCAACGAGGGGGAGCTGCGCCAGGTCTTTCTGGCCCTGATCTTGAATGCCCTGGAAGCCCAGCCCGACGGCGGGGCCCTCCACCTCCAGAGCCGGCGGGAGGGGGAGGGGATCGTGCTCGAGTTCACCGATGAGGGCCCGGGGATCCCGGTGGAGCATCGCAGCCGCCTCTTTGAGCCCTTCTTCACCACCAAGCCTCCGGGGCAGGGGCCCGGGTTGGGGCTCTACGTCTCCCACTCGATCGTGACGGCCCACGGCGGCCACCTGGAGGTGGACTCCACGCCGGGCGCGGGGACCACGGTCCGCGTTCGTCTGCCCGCGGCCCCCGCCGTTGCCAGCCATGCCGGCTGACGCCTGCCCCATCCGCGTCCTCGTCGCCGATGACGAGCGGAACTTCACCCAGGTCTTACGGATGGAGCTGGGGCGGGAGGGCTACGCCGTGGACGTGGCGGGAAACGGGCGGGAAGCCCTGACCCGGCTGGGCGCGTCCGAGTACGACGTCCTGCTCCTGGACCTCAAGATGCCCGAGGTCCCCGGCATCGAGGTCCTCCGGGAGCTCCACTCCTGGGAGGCCGGCCCCGAGGTCATCGTCCTCACCGGCCATGCCACCGTCCCCACGGCGATCGAGGCCATGAAGCTCGGCGCCTACGACTACCTGACCAAGCCGTGCAAGACCGAGGAGCTGGCCCTCCTGGTCCGCAAGGCGGCGGAGAAGCGCCGGCTGCTCCGGGAGAACCGCCTGCTCCGGGCCCGGGCGGAGCGCACCGAGGCCTTTCCGCATATCGTGACCCAGGATCCCTCCATGCGGGCGGTCCTGCAGATGCTGGTGAAGATCGCCCCGACCGACTCCGCGGTCCTCATCCAGGGGGAGAGCGGGACCGGCAAGGAGCTGGTCGCCAACGCCATCCACCAGCAGTCCGGGCGCAAGGAGGGCCCCTTCGTCGTCATCAACTGCGGCGCCCTCCAGGAGACCGTCCTGGAGAGCGAGTTGTTCGGCCACGAGAAGGGGGCGTTCACCGGCGCCGTCGCGGCCAAGCCCGGGCTCTTCGAGCTGGCGGACGGCGGGACCCTCTTCCTGGACGAGATCGGGGAGGTCAGCTCGGCGATGCAGGTCCGGCTCCTCCGGGTCATCGAGACCGGGCGGTTCTTCCGGGTGGGGGGGGTCCGGGAGCGCTCCGTGGACGTCCGGATCCTCTCGGCGACCAACAAGGACCTCCGGAAGGCGATGGAGGCCGGCGCCTTCCGCCAGGACCTCTTCTACCGGGTGGCCATGATCACGGTGAGCCTCCCGCCGCTCCGGGACCGCCGGGGGGACATCCCCCTCCTCGTCCAGCACATCCTGGAGCAGCAGGCCGCCCTCGGGCGCAAGGGGGTGAGTCCGGAGGCGCTCGAGCTGCTGACCGCCTACGCGTGGCCCGGGAACGTCCGCGAGCTGCAGCACGTCCTCCGCCGCGCCCTGATCCTGGCGCCCGCGGACCGGATCGGTCCCGAGGACCTGCCGCTGGACCTCCGCATCCACGCCGATTCGCCCGCGGCCAATCCCCCTCCCGTCTCGGGCCGCCTGACGACCCTGGAGGACATCGAGCGGGAGCACATCGTGCGGGTCCTGACGGAGGTGAAGGGCCACCGGGGCCGCGCCGCCGAGATCCTGGGGATCGACCCGAAGACCCTCTACCGGAAGATCCGCGCCTACCGGATCACGGACCCGCGAAAGCCCACCCTGTAGGACGGCCAGAATGCCGGCCTCGGGCAACTTGCCCCGGCGCGCCGTCTCCCGCCCTCCACCGCATCGCTTCCCCATTCCGGCAACCCCCCACAATTCCGACGAGTTGAGGCCGAGGGCCCACCCGCTCGGGCCTGGCACCTGCCTTGCTTCCCTGTCCGGTGGGCCCGCCGCCGGGTCCGCGGGAGAGGGCGATGCGCGTGATGGTCGTGGACGGCGATTTCCGGACCTCCCTGGTCCTCGCCCGCTCCCTCCAGGAGTCGGGTCATCAGGTCATCCAGTACGGCTCGGCGCCGGAGGCGGTCCGGGCGCTCCTCGATGCGTCTTGCGACCTCTGCTTCCTCGATGCGCGGCTTCCCGGCGTGGACAGCCCCTTCGCGATCCGGGTCCTGCGGGAGGTCGCGCCGGACATGCCCGTGATCCTGGTCGGGGAGGAAACCCCCGCGGCCGAGGAGGCGGCCCTCCGGGCCGGCGCGGCCCTGGTCGTGCGCACGCCGGCCGGCGCCGACGCGGTGCGGGAGGTCCTCGGGATCTTCACACGGGGCGACGGGGACGGGCAGGGAGGGGGCGGGAGAGGCGAACTCAGCGCCGGGCGCGCTTCGCCGCCTCCTCAACCAGGGCGCGGAACAGGTTGAGCTGGGCGGGATCGGTGGGGGCGAGGCGCTCCGGGTGCCACTGGACGGCCAGGGCGAGCGGCTCCTCCACCCGTTCCATCCCCTCCAGGACCCCGTCGGCGGCGATCGCGGCCGGGCGAAAGCCCGGCGCCACCTCGCGGATC
>DASYVA010000117.1 GCA_036000645.1 Candidatus Methylomirabilis sp. | reverse complement strand
CCTGTTGTTGACAAGTGAAATGTCCGCTCCCGTTTGACACGTGATCTGACCGCTCCGGGGTCAGGCGGCCTCCTGGGCGGAAGCAGGCAGGGGCCGGCCCCGAGCGTCGTAGCGCCCCAGGCACCGGCGTCCCCACCAGACCGAGTGGGCGCCCTCGAGATGGCGCCGGACGAGGACCCGCAGGCCCGCGCAGGTCCGCCGCCCCCGCTGCTTGGCGATCTGCAGGCGCACGCCGGCCAGGGTGATGGTGTTGTCCTGGCCCACGGTCCGCCCCTCCTCGTGGCAGAGGATCTGGTCGAGGGCGGCCCCGCCCAGGGGGACGAAGGCGCTCGCGGGATCGGCGGGCGCCCGACTGAACCGCGCGTTGTAGGCGGGGAGGAAGTGGGCTGCCAGGTACCGGTTGGCCCCGGCCCCGCTCCGGATGCCGGCCACCCGGAGCTCGTTGACCAGCCGATCCTGCAGGGTGCGGTTGACCCGCTCGCTCCGGCCCCGGGCCTGGGGGGAGTAGGCCGGGATGTGCTCGATGCCGAGCTGGGCGAGGGCCCGGCCCACCTGGGTCAGCTGCTGCCGATCCGGCCCCTGGCCCGCTCGGGGGGTATGAAAGGCCCAGTGGGCCCGATCGGTGTAGAGGGCCTGGGGGAGCCCGTGGGTCTGGAGGACGGCCCGGAGCACGCCCATCACCGCCGCCGTGCTCTCCCCCGGGACGAGCCGGGCCGCGAGCAGGCGGCTCGTGGCGTCGTCGACCACCGTGAGCAACGTCTGCCGCTCGGTGGGGCAGAGCGCGAGCCAGGCGTGGGGGCTCCCGTCCAGGTGCAGGAGCTCCCCCACGCAGGCCCGGGGCTCCCGGCGGGTCCGGTGGCGCCCCCGGGGCCGGCGCTTCGGGAGCAGTCCCGCCCCCTGCAGCGCCTGCTTCACGAAGGTGTAGGAGAGGGTGACCCCGTGCTCCCGCTGAGCGACCTCGTGGAAGTGGCGGCCGTTGAACCCCCGGTACCGCTCCCGGTACAGCCGGAGGATCCGCTCCACCGCGGCCAGGGGGGCCCGGCGGGGGGAGGGGCGGTGCCGGCGGCGGTCCCAGAGCCCATCGTAGCCGTGCGCCTCGTAGCGGCGGCGCCATCGCCGCAGGCTCCGGGGCCGCATCCCGAGGATGTCGGCCGCCTGCAGCCAGGTGAGCGCCCCGCTCATCGCCCGCAAGAGCACCTCCTGCACCTTCATGGTCCGCTCCACCACCTCGGGGGGATAGCCCATGGCCAACCTCCTGGCTGGCCATTGGGCCACACCCCAGGCTCGTTGGGGAGCGGTCAGTTCACGTGCTCTCGGGAGCGGTCAGATCATGTGCTCTCTACAGCCGGCCACTCCTTCCTTGACAACCCTGGAGCCTGGTGTTAAGAGAAAACGATACGCTCGCCGCACGGGGGCGGCGCTCTCATTGGGCCTGCGGAGCGGGCGCCTGTAGCTCAGGGGATAGAGCAACTGCCTTCTAAGCAGTGGGCCAGAGGTTCGAATCCTCTCAGGCGCACCAGCGGCCCCGGGCGCCCGCCCGCGGCAGCGGGCCGCCGGGAAGGGCACGAAAGGAACACAAGCCCCTGGCGATGCGCCGGGGGCCTGCGCGTGGGGCCGTTAGCTCAGATGGTAGAGCAGCTGACTCTTAATCAGCGGGTCCAAGGTTCGAGTCCTTGACGGCCCACCAGAAACGACCGGAGCGGGATCAGGGGGCAGGGGGCGTGGGGCCCGACGGACGGGCCGTCGGCCCCGGGGGCCTCTCCGAGGCCTGGGCTTCTGCCCCTTGACCCTTTTCGCGCCGCGAGAGTGGCGGAATCGGCAGACGCGCGGGATTTAGGATCCCGTGGGGCAACCCTTGGGGGTTCAACTCCCCCCTCTCGCACCAGGGGGAGCAGGATGCGCGTAAGTGTGGAGGAGGTCAGCCCCTCCCGGCGGGCCCTGACGGTGGAGGTTCCCGCCGATCGGGTCGGGCCGAAGCTGGAGGCCGCCTACCGGGCATTGGGGCAGCGGGTAAGCCTGCCCGGCTTCCGGAAGGGCCGGGTCCCCCGTGCCCTGCTGGAGCAGCGCTTCCGGAGCCAGGTGCGCGAGGACGTCATCCGGGAGCTCATCCCGGAGTCCTACCTCGAGGCGCTCCGGGAGGCGCACCTGGAGGTCCTCGGAGACCCGACGGTGGAGGAGGTCTCCTTCGCGGAGGGCCAGCCCCTGCGCTACCGGGCCGTGGTGGACGTGAAGCCCCCCCTCGCGGTCAAAGACTACCTGGGCGTGCCGGTCACGAAGAAGGAGGCGAAGGTCACCGACGAGGAGGTGGAGGCGCTCCTCCAGCAGATGCGGGAGCGGGCGGCCGAGTATGTCCCGATGGAGGGCTGGCCCGCCCTGAAGGATGACCTCTGCATCCTGGACTACCACGGCACGGTCAACGGGCGGCCGCTGAAGGGGGGGCGGGGGAGCCAGGTGAACGTCGTGCTGGGCTCCGGGGCGTTCCTCCCCGCGGTCGAAGAGGGGCTGGTCGGGGCGCAGAAGGGCGAGACCCGGGAGGTCCGGGTCGATTTCCCTGACACCTACCCGCGGAAGGAGCTCCGGGGGAAGCGGGCGGTCTTCACCGTGACGGTCCGGGAGGTGAAGAAGAAGCGCGTCCCCGCCCTCGATGACCAGCTCGTCAAGGCGGTGGGAGGGAGCGGGACCCTCGGGGAGTTCCGGGAGAAGGTGCGGGCCGACCTGCTGGCGCTCAAGGAGCGGGAGCGGGACGGGGAGATGAAGGCCCAGATCCTGGGCAAGATCGCCGAGCAGAATCCGGTGGAGGTCCCCGCCGCCCTGGTGGAGGCCGAGGTGGATGCCCTGGTGGCCGAGACGCTCCACGCGCTGGCCGCCCAGGGGGCGCGGATCCGGGGGCTCGACGAGGCCAGCGCCCAGAACATCCGGGCAAAGTTTCGGGGCGCCGCCGAGAGGCGCGTCCACCACCGGCTGCTCCTGGAGGCCATCGGCGCCCAGGAAGGGATCACGGTCTCGGACCAGGAATTGCAAGAGGAGCTGGAGCGGGCAGCGGCGGGAACGGGACGGAGCCCCGCCGCCCTGCGGGAGGCGCTCGAGAAGGAGGGGCGCCTCGCCGCCGTGCGAGGCGAGCTGCTCCACCGGAAGACGGCGGATCTCCTTCTGAGCCGCGCCCGGGTAGGCCCAGACTACGACCTCATCCAGGTGCCCTAGCCCGCACGGGAGCACCGTCGCGCGCGGTGCAGCCGGCCAGGTTGCGCCGGTGGGAGCGGCCATGTACCTCGTGCCCATGGTGGTGGAGCAGACGAATCGGGGGGAGCGGGCCTACGACATCTTCTCCCGCCTGCTGAAGGATCGGATCATCTTCCTGGGGAGCCCCATCGACGACGCCGACGCCAACCTCATCATTGCCCAGCTCATCTTCCTCGAAGCCGAGGACCCGGAGAAAGACATCCACGTCTATATCAACTGCCCCGGCGGATCGGTGACGGCCGGGCTGGCCATCTACGACACCATGTGCTACATCAAGCCGAACGTGGAGACCATCTGCATGGGGCAGGCCGCCAGCATGGGGGCGCTCCTCCTGGCGGCGGGGACGAAGGGGAAGCGCTTCGCGCTCCCGCATGCCCGGATCATGCTCCACCAGCCGCTGGGCGGGGTACAGGGCCAGGCCACCGACATCGATATCCAGGCGAAGGAGATCCTGCGGATGCGCGAGGAAATCAACCGGATCCTCGTGACGCACACCGGCCAGCCGCTGGAGAAGATCCAGCGGGACACCGACCGGGACTTCTTCATGAGCGCCCAGCAGGCGAAAGAGTATGGCCTCATCGATGAGGTGATCGTGTCCCGGGCCGGCATCCCGGTGCCGGCGGGCGTGCGCTGACCGGTCGTCGGGCGATCGAGGAGGGCTGGATGGCCAAGGCGGTCAAGTCGGGGGGCAAGCTCCAGTGTTCCTTCTGCGGCAAGAGCCAGGAGGACGTCCGCAAGCTCATCGCCGGCCCCACGGTCTACATCTGCGACGAGTGCATCGAGCTCTGCAACGACATCATCGCGGAGGAGCTGGAGGAGGAGCGGGGGAAGTCGCTGGGGGACCTGCCCAAGCCGGCCGAGATCAAGGCGGTCCTGGACCAGTACGTGATCGGGCAGGAGCGGGCCAAGAAGACCCTCTCGGTGGCCGTCCACAATCACTACAAGCGCATCAACAGCCGGACCGACTTCGACGACGTGGAGCTGGCGAAGTCCAACATCCTGCTCATCGGCCCTACCGGCTCCGGGAAGACCCTCCTCGGGCAGACGCTGGCCAAGATCCTCGACGTCCCCTTCACCATCGCCGACGCCACCACCCTCACGGAGGCGGGATACGTGGGGGAGGATGTGGAGAACATCATCCTCCGGCTCCTGCAGGTGGCGGACTACGACGTGGAGCGGGCGGAGCGGGGGATCATCTATATCGACGAGATCGACAAGATCGCGCGGAAGTCCGAAAACCCCTCCATCACCCGCGACGTCTCGGGGGAGGGCGTGCAGCAGGCCCTGCTGAAGATCCTGGAGGGGACGGTGGCCAACGTCCCGCCTCAGGGAGGGCGGAAGCACCCGCAGCAGGAGTACGTGCAGGTGGACACCACGAACATTCTGTTCCTCTGCGGCGGGGCCTTCATCGGCCTCGAGAAGCTCATCGAGGAGCGGATCGGCCAGAAGCAGATGGGGTTCGGCGCCAAGGTCCAGGGGCGACGCGAGCGGAAGGTGGGACAGATCCTGGCCGAGACGCAGCCGGAGGACCTGCTCCGGTACGGGCTCATCCCGGAGCTGGTGGGCCGGCTCCCGGTGGTGACCTCGCTGCACGAGCTGGACGTCGCGGCCCTCATCCGGATCCTTCGCGAGCCGAAGAACGCCCTCCTCAAGCAGTACCAGAAGTTCTTCGAGTTCGAGGGGGTCAAGCTGACCTTCACGGAGGAGGCGGTGCTGGCCGTGGCCGAGGAGGCGGTGCGACGGGATACCGGAGCCCGGGGCCTACGGGCGATCCTGGAAGACATTATGCTGGACATCATGTACGAGATCCCGTCGGAGACCGGCATCACCGAATGTCTCGTGAACCGGGAGGTGGTGGCCGAGCGGAGTCGGCCCATCCTGCTCTATAAGAAGAAAGCTGAATCGGCCTAGGGCGCGCCCGCGGCGGGGCCGGCGGCGCGGCAGGCGGGGCAAGGGTTCTCCCTTGCCCTTTCTCATTCGGGGGCATGCGGGCGCGGGCGCTTGACACCCCTGGGCGATTTCAGTAGGGTGGGGCGGGTTCGATGGGTCGAGGGAGGCACGGGATGCGCACGGCCGGCTCGCGGCGCTGGGTTCTCCTGCTGGTGGCGCTCGGGATGGCGGGCCTCTCCTGCGCCTCGCGGGGGCGCGAGATGCTTCCCGCCGGGGAGGCCGGGCTCTACTGGCGCGCGAACGCCGACTTCCAGCGGGGCCGCTACGCCGAGGCTCGGGAAAAGCTCCAGGCGCTGCTCAATCAGTACCCGGGAAGCGTCCTCGCCCCCGAGGCCCGGCTGGGCGTCGCCCGGACCTACTTCGAGGAGCGATTCTACAACGAGGCCCGGAGCGAATACCAGAAATTCCTCCAGCTCCATCCGGCACACGAGCGGGTGGACGAGGCGATCTACCACATTGCGCTCTCCGCGTACCAGCAGATGGAGCGGGTAGACCGGGACCAGAGCATGACCCGGCGGGCCGTTCAGGCGTTCCAGCAGCTCCTCACGGAAGTCCCGGACAGCCCCTACGCCCCCGAGGCCCGGACCCACCTGCGGGAGGCCCGGCGGCGCCTGGCGGAGAAAGAGCTGGAGGTGGGCCTCTTCTACCTCCGGCGCGAGGAGTACGCGGCCGCGTCCGGCCGGTTCACCCTGGTCCTCCGCGAATACGCAGGGCTCGGCCTGGAGGGGGAGGCCCTCTACTCTCTCGGGGAGATCGCCCGCGCCCGCGGAGAGCAGGCGGAGGCGGCCGCGGCCTACCACCGGGTCCTCACCGAATTCCCCCATTCCCCCTTCGCGGCCGCGGCCGGCAAGCGCCTGGGGATCCAGGTGGAGGCGCGGCCGGCCGCCACGCCGGAGGGCAAGTCCTCCCGCAACCCCTCCCTCCTGGAGCTGCTGAAGGATTCCTGGACGGACTTCCGGGAGTCGGTCCGGGTGGGAGCCCCCTTCTAACCCGCGGAGACCCGATGGAGAGTGCCGACCTGAAGCAGCTGGTCCAGCGGGCCACGAGCGCTTTCCAGACCGGGGACTACGAGGACGCCGAGCGGCTCTGCCTCGAGGTGGTCCAGCGGACCCCCCTGTACGCCAACATCTACAACATGCTGGGCTTCATCTACAGCCAGCGGAACTCCCCCGAGAAGGCCATCGAGCTGTTCCGGCGCGCCCTGAGCATCAACCCCAACTACACCGAGGCCCAGCTGAATCTCGCCATTACGCTCGCGGACATCGGGGCCTATGGACCCGCCCTGCGGGAGTTCGGGCTGGCCAAGGCACGGGAGGAGGGGGGCGATTCGCCGCCGATGAGCAGTGTCATTCGGAGCAAGCTGGCCAATGCCCATGCGGATCTGGGGAAGATCTATTACGACCTGGGGATGATCCCGGAGGCGGCCGGGGAGTACCAGAAGGCCCTCGTGCTGGGTCCCACGTACGCCGATATGCACAACCGGCTCGCCATCTGCTACCGGGAGCAGGGGGACCACGAGCAGGCGCTGCAAGCCTTCACGCGGGCTCTGGAGATCAACCCCCGCTACGTGGAAGCCTACGTGAACCTCGGGATTCTCCTCCGCCGCATGGGGCGGGAGGGGCAGGCGGTCACTGCCTGGGAGAAGGCGTTAGCCCTGGACCCGCGCAACCACCTGGCCCAGATGAACCTGCGGATGGCGAAGCAGAAGGACCGCCGTCCGCAGGGCTAGCATGGCGTCGCTTCGCGCCGACACCCGGCGCCTCCTGCGCGAGGCGGGCATCCGGCCGCGGCGGCGCCTGGGCCAGAGCTTCCTGGCCGACGAGACCGTCCTGGCGACCATCCTGCGGGCGGCCGAGCTCAAGCCGGAGCAGCGGGTCCTGGAGATCGGGGCTGGCCTCGGGACCCTCACCGCCGCCCTCGCAGGGGCCTGCCGCCAGGTGGTGGCGGTGGAAGTGGATCCCGCCCTGGCGGCCCTCCTCCGGCGCCGGTTCGCGAGAGACGGCCGGGTCCTGCTGGTGGAGGGGGACGCCCTGACCCTCCCCCTCCCCCCCCCGGAGGCAGCCCCGGCCCCCGGGGAGCGCTTCCGGGTGGTGGCTAACATTCCCTACGCCATCGCCACGCCGCTCCTCCGGCGCCTCCTCGCCCTCCGGGGTGCCGTGGACTGCTGCCTCCTGATGCTCCAGCGGGAGGTGGCCGCCCGTCTGACGGCGGGGCCGGGAGGGCGGACCTACGGGGCGCTCACCCTCTACTGCCGCTACCATGCCGAGCCGGTGGTGGTGGGGGCGGTGCCGCGGGAGGCCTTCGAGCCGGTCCCGGCGGTCGACTCGGCCCTCGTCCGGCTGGACCTCCTCCCCCGGCCGGCCGTGTCGGTGGGCCGACCGGACCTCCTCTTCGCCCTGATCCGCGCGGGGTTCGGCCAGCGGCGGAAGATGCTCCGCAACGCTCTCGCGGCCTCCCCCGTCCTGTGCCCGTTCGCGGGGGGACTGCCCGCGGCGTTCGCCGCGTCCGGGGTCGCCGGGAACCGGCGGGCCGAGACGGTCAGCCTGAAGGAGTTCGCCGCGCTCGCCGATGCGCTCGCGGCCGCGGTTCCGGCCGCGCTCGCGCTGCTCCCCGACGAGGAGAATGATGCCGAAGATCCTGGTGGTTGATGACGAAGTCCACATCCTGAAGATCATCGACTACAAGCTCCGCACCGCGGGGTACACCGTCATCGCCGCCGCCGACGGGGTGGAGGGCCTGGAGAAGGCCCGCACGGAGCAGCCCGACCTGATTCTGCTCGATGTGATGATGCCGCGGATGGACGGCTTCCAGGCCCTGGAGGCCCTGAAGCGGGATCCGGCCACCCAGGGCATCCCGGTCTTCATGCTGACGGTGAAGGGGAAGGAGATGGACCGCCTCCGGGGGCTGCAGATGGGGGTCGCGGCCTACATCACCAAGCCCTTCAGCCCGAACGCCCTGCTGGCGCGGATCGACGAGACCCTCCGCCCCGCCTAGGAGGTGTACCGGGATGTTCCATACGGCCGACCCCGCCGACATCAAGGCGGGCCTGATCACCGACGTGTACTTTCTCCGGACCCTGGAGATCCTGCGGCGGAAGGGGATCGAGAGTGTGGTCACCGCGGAGGTGTTCCTCAAGAGCCTCCCCGCCGGCTGGGCCTGGGGGGTGCTGGCCGGGGTCGAGGAGGCGGCCCACCTCTTGGCGGACCTGCCGGTCGAGGTGGATGCCTTCCCGGAAGGGGCGCTCTTCGGCACCCACGAGCCGGTCCTGACCGTCCGGGGGCGCTACGTGGATTGGGCCCAGTACGAGACGGCCCTCCTGGGCCTGCTCTGTCAGGCCTCGGGGATCGCCACCAAGGCCGCCCGGTGCAAGAAGGCGGCGGAGGGGCGCCCCATCATCTCCTTCGGCGCCCGGCGGATGCACCCGGCCCTCGCCCCCATGATCGAGCGGAACGCCTTCGTCGGGGGCTGCGACGGCGTGGCGGTGGTGAAGTCGGCGGAGCTCATCCACGAGGACCCGGTGGGGACGATGCCCCACTCCCTCGTCCTCCTCTTCGGGGACACGGTTGCCGCGGCGAAGGCTTTCCACGAGTGCGTCGACCCCAAGGTGAAGCGGGTGATCCTCATCGACACCTTCAACGATGAGAAATTCGAGGCGTTGCGGGTGGCCGAGGCGCTGGGCGGGGCGCTCTTCGGGGTCCGCCTCGACACGCCCGCGTCCCGCCGCGGGAACTTCCTGCAGATCCTGCGGGAGGTGCGCTGGGAGTTGGATCTGCGCGGGTTCGACCGGGTGAAACTGTTCGTGAGCGGCGGCCTGGACGAGGCCGAGATTGCGACCCTGAACCCCGCGGCCGATGCCTACGGGGTCGGGACGGCCATCAGCAACGCTCCCGTGGTGAACTTCGCCCTGGACATCGTGGAGATCGATGGGAAGCCGCTGGCGAAGCGGGGGAAGCTCTCGGGTCGCAAGATGGTCTACCGCTGTGGGTCCTGCGGCGTCGACCGGGTCCTGCCGGAGCCCTCGGCCAGCCCGGCGTGCCCCTGCGGGGGGAGCCCTGCCCCCCTGCTCCTCCCCCTCTTGCGGGGCGGGCGCCTGGCTCGCCCCCTTCCGAGCACCCAGCAACTCCGGGCAGCCGTCCTGGACCAGCTGGCCCGCGCATCCCTCTAGGCGGCCATGGCCCGTCGCGCTCGGGTCGCCACGCTCCGAACCCTGGGGGAGTTCGGCCTCATCGCCCGCCTCGCCGCCCCCCTGCCTCGTCGGGGTCCCGGCCTCCTCCTCGGGATCGGGGACGACGCCGCCGCCCTCCGCCTTCCCGCCGGCAGACTTCTCCTCGCCACGACGGATCTCCTGCTGGAGGGGGAGGATTTCCGGTGGCGCACGGCCGATCCGGTTGCGGTGGGCTGGAAGGCCCTGGCGGTGAACGTGAGCGACATCGCCGCGATGGGGGGGCGCCCCCGCTACGCCCTCCTGGGGCTGGCCGTTCCCTCCGGCACTCCCGTCGCCCGCCTGGATGCCCTCTACCGGGGCCTGCGGCGTGCCGCGGCGGCCTTCCGGGTCCTCCTGGTGGGCGGAGACGTGTCCGCGACCACCGGGCCGCTCCTTCTGGCGGTCACGGTCCTGGGCGAGGCGGGCCGGCGGCTCCTCACGCGGGCGGGGGCGCGGACCGGTGAGACTCTCTGGGTGACGGGCCGGCTGGGCGCCTCGGCGGCGGCCCTCGCCGCCCTCTCCCGAGGCTACAGGGCGGCGCGCGAAGCGGGGGGGACGGGACGGGGTCGCCCGGTCCCCGCCAGGCTCGCCGGTCCCCTCCGGCGTGCCCTGCGGCGCCACTTCCGCCCGCACGCCCGGGTGCAGGCGGGGGCGGCGCTAGCCGGACGCGCCCTCGCCAGCGCTGCCATCGACCTGAGCGACGGCCTCGCCGGGGACCTCGCGCACCTCTGCGAGGCCAGCGGCGTTGGTGCCCTGGTGGAGGGGGCGGCGGTCCCGGTGGACCGGGCGGCGGCCGCGCTGGGTGCCTGGCTCCGGACGGATCCGCTGAGCTGGGCCCTCGGCGGCGGCGAGGACTTCGAACTCCTCTTCACCACCAGCGCCCCCCCTGCCGCTGTGCGCCGGGCCCTGGCGCGCGCCGGCACCGTCGGCGCGACGGCGATCGGACGGATCCTGCCCAGGAGCGCCGGCCTCACCCTCCGGCATCCGGACGGCACCCTCTCCCCCCTCGCGGGGGGGTTCGAGCACTTCCGGCCTGGTCCAGCCTTTCGCCTTGACAGCCGCCGCCTGCTCCGGTAAAAAAACAGGAAACCCGGCCCGCATCCCACGGGGCCTCAGGATCGCCCGGGGCCCCCAGCCGAACCGCGCGAAAACCCGTAGCAATACCGCAAAGACCGAAGCGCAGGAAGGGAGGCAATTATGCGGACTCATAGCGCGTTTGCGCGGATCCGGAGCGCCTGCCGGTACCTGGGGGAGAGCCGGCGGGCGGGACTCACCATCTTCGCCTTTACGGGGACCGGGGGCATGCGTCGCGTCCGTCTTGCCCCCCTGGCGGTGCTGGTCGCGCTCCTCTCGCTGGCCGGAACGGGCCTCCTGTCGGGTGGCCTCATCCTTCATGCAGCCCGGTATGGCGTGGATCTGGCCCGGACGCTCCGGCTGGAGCAGGAGAACATGGAGTTGGCGGCCCGGTTGGGTGCCCAGGCGGAGCAGCTCACCCGGCTGGCCCGCGAGGTGGGCCGCCTCCGGGAGCTGGAGGGGATGATCCGGACCATCTCCGGGATGGACACCGGGGGGCAGCATCCGCTCATCGGAACGGGGGACGGCGGGCTGCAAGGGCGCGCGCTGCGGGAGGCGGTACGGCAATAGCGACTAGGAGGGGCGACGGGGGGAGACGCGACGGAGCTTCACCTTGAGGATGCTCCGCCGGTCCGCCTCGGTTACGAGGAAGTGGATGCCCTCGGCCGTGATCTCCTCACCCGGCTCCGGGATCTTCTGGAGCAGGGCCAGGAGGTAGCCGCCGAGGGTTTCGTATTCTCCCTTGGGGACCTGCAGCCCGGTCTCCTCGTTCAACCGCTCCACTTCGACCCGGGCATCCACGAGCCAGGCGCCGTCCGGAAGCCGGCGGAGGGGGGGCGCGGCGTCGTCGTACTCATCCTCGATCTCGCCCACCAGCTCCTCCAGCAGATCCTCCATCGTCACGATTCCCACCACACCGCCGTATTCGTCCACCACCATCGCCATCTGGGTACGCGCGCGCTGCAGATCCCGCAGCACATCGTCCAGTCGCCGGCTCTCCGGCACGTAGGGGGCGGGGCGGAGGAGGGGCCGCAGGGGGGCGGAGGCCTCCCGGCCCAGCAGGTCCAGGGAGTGCAGGAAGCCGGTGAGGCGGTCAATCCGCTCTTCGTAGAGGGGGATGCGGGCGAAGTGGTGGGCCTCCACGCACGCCACCGCGTCCGCCACGGTCGCGTCCTCCGGAAGGGCCACCACGTCCACGAGCGGGATCATCGCTTCCCGGACGGGTCGCTCCCCGAAGGCGAAGACCCGGTCGATGAGGCGGCGGGCGCCCGTGCCCGCCCTGCCCCGGCTCCCCTGGCCGAGGAGGACCCGGATCTCCTCCCGGCTGAGGAAGGGGCTCCGGCCGCTCCGCTCGATCCGAAGGACCGTGAGGAGCGCGGCGGCCCCTCGCCGGGCCACGGCCGTCAGGGGGGCGAGGGCGCGCGTGGCGACCGTGAGGGGCGGAGCCAGGAGCGGGGCGATCCGCTCCGCCCGATACTGGCAGAGGGTGCGGGGGACGAGGTCGGCCACCACCATCAGAACCGGTCCCAGGAGGAGCACCGCCGCCACCGCCCCCGGCGGGCCGCCCAGGCGGGACCCCAGGAGGGCGGCCCCGGTCCCGCTCAGGACCATGGCGGCCGTGTTCCCCACCAGCGTGGCGGTCAGGAACCGCTCCGGCGCCTCGAGGAAGGCCACGGCCTGGCGCGCCCCCCGCGACCCGGCGGCGGCCCGCCGCCGCAGCCCGGGGAGGGGGCTCGAGGCGAGCGCCAGCTCGCACCCGGCGAAGAAGGCCTGCAGGAGGGCCCCGATGGCTACCAGGAGGGTGGGCGGTCCCCACTCACTCATGGTCCGCCTCCTCCGTCCGCTCCACGATCAATTCGGTGAGCCGGGCTCCCCGGACCATCTCCACGACGAAGCGAAACGCGCCGAATCGGACCACGTCCCCCCGTCCCGGGAGTTTCCCCAACCGGTCGAACACGAATCCCCCGACGGTCTGGACCCCGTCGCTGGGGAGGCCGGCCCCGAAACGCTCGTTGAACTCCGCGATGGTCATCCCGGCCGGGATCCGCGTGCGGCCGAGCCCGAGGGGCGTGACCCCCCGGGTCGCCTCGTCGAACTCGTCGCTGATCTCCCCGACCAGCTCCTCCAGGACATCTTCCAGCGTGACGAGCCCCGCTGTCCCCCCGTACTCGTCCACCACGATGGCCATGTGCCGGCGGCGGCGGCGGAATTCCGCCAGCAGGTCTTCCGCCCGCTTGGTCTCGGGGACGAAGAGCGCGGGGTGCAGGATGGGAGCCAGGGACGGGGGCGCTCCGGAGACGGCGGGTCGGAGGAGGTCTCGGGCGTAGAGGATTCCGACGATGCGGTCCAGGGACTCCTGGTAGACCGGGAGCCGGGAGAAGCTCGCCCGCCGGATGGCTGCCGCCGCCTCCGCGGGGGAGAGCGAGACCTCGAGGCAGAACATATCGGTCCGCGGGGTCATCACGTCCCGGACCCGGATCTCGCCGAAGGCGAGGGCGCGCCGGATCATGTCCCGCTCGGCGGGAGCCATCAGGCCGGCGGCCGTGCCGGCCTCGAGGAGGCCCCGGACCTCCTCCTCCGTCACACCCCCCCCTCCGATCACGCCGAGGCGGCGGAGGAGGGCATCGGCCACGGCCCGCAGGAGCCGACGGAGGGGGGTGAGGGCGGTCACCAGGATGCCGAGGGGGAGGGCGAGGGCTCGGGCGAGCGGCAGCGGGCGGGCGGCCGCGACGAAGCGGGGAAACAGCTCCCCGAGGAAAACGAGGACAGGGACGAGGAGCAGGGGGCCCAGCCAGGCCTGCTCGGGGGCGAGGGCGGCCGCGAGGGCCAGCGCCGCAGCCGCCGCGCCGAGGTTGATCATCGCGTCACAGACGCGGAGCGTGAGGAGGGTCCGGCGAGGACGGGACAGCAGCTCCTGCAACCGGAGGCCGGCCCCGGGGGATCGCCCGGCTACCGCCCTGACCTGCTCGGCCGTGAGGGAGAAGAGGGCGGTCTCTGCCGCCGAGAGCCCCCCGGAAAGGACCAGGAGGCAGACCAGGAAGAGCGCGTATTGTACAGCGGGTTGATCCAAGGCGGCCTAACGGGGTGCTGGGGTTTCAGGGCAGGCGGTGGTCCAGGAATTGCACCCCTACGCGCAGATCAGGAGCCTTCCGTCCCGGTATTTCTAGCACGTTATGCGGAGAGAAGCAACCGGAAAAAGCTCCGTGTTATTGAGACCTTAGCCAGACCTTCTTCCCCAGGGGCTGCCGGGGGACCGGTTGGGGCCGGGCTCCCGGTGAGGCGGCATGGACGAATACCATCCGGGGATCGTGGACCGCTTCCCCCTCTGCATGGCCCTCCTCGACCGGGACCTGGTCATCCGGGCTTGGAATCGCTGCATGGAAGAGCTGCTGAGCCGCCCCACAGGGAGCGTGGTGGGACAACCGCTCGGGAATCTGCCGGAGTTCAAGCAGCTCCCGATCCGGACGGCCGTCCGGCGCGTCCTCGCGGGGGAGCCGGCCGTCTACCTGGCCCCCCGGGGTGGGGCGAACGGCCGGGGGCCCCTTGCGGCAGGTCTCTCCCTGGCTGCCCTCCGGGGGGTGGACGGGGCCATCAGCGGTTTCCTCATGACGGTCAGCCGGCTCCCGGCCACCCGGAAGCTCCCCCCCCCTCCTGCGCGGGGGCGGGGGGAGGCGACCCGGTGGCGGCGGGTGGGCCGGGCCGCGGGCAGCCGGGAGGCGGGCCGCCTGGCCATCCTGGGCGCGGTGAGCGAGCTGACCCGGGAGGACTGGGAGGAGCCCGGTCCCATGCTCCAGGCAATCCTCGGTCTTCTGGCCACCGAGGTGCCGGAGGAGGCGCTGGCGGTTCTGGGTGCTCTCCCCGGGGGGTCCAGCCTAGTCCTCCTGGCCAGCCGGGGCCTCTCGGGGGAGGCCTCGGCGCAGCTTCCGGCTGCCGCCACGGCGGGCCCCCTGGGGCGGCTCTTGCGCCAGGGCGTGCCGGTCTTCCAGGCCTCCACGGGACCAGCCGAGCTCTTCACCCCCGGGGAGGGAGGCCTGGCCGTCCGGAGCCTCGTCGCAGTTCCGATCCGGTCGCGCGAGGGCCTGGTGGCGGTCCTCTGCTGTCTGGGGTCCCGGCCCAGCTCCCCTTTCGGGGATGCGGAGCGGGCCTTCTTTGCGACGCTGGCCTCTCTCGTCGGGCTGGGGCTGGAGCGGCAGCCTCTGGCCGCGTCCCTCACCAAGGGCGTGCTCGACACCGTCCAGGCTCTCGCGGTGGCCATCGAGGCCAAAGACCCGTACACGAAGGGGCACGTGCAGCGGGTCACCCAGTACGCCGTGGCACTGGGGGACGAGCTGGGCCTCGCCCCCGGGGAGATCCGGACTCTCCAGTTCGGGGCCATGCTCCACGACATCGGGAAGATCGGGATCCGGGCAGAGGTCCTGAACAAGCCGGGCGCGCTGACTGAGGCGGAGCGCGCCCACATCCGGTCCCACCCGATCGTGGGGGAGCAGATCATCGCGGAGGTAGACTTCCTGCAGGATGTCCGCCCCTGCATCCGCCACCACCAGGAGCGGTACGACGGGAGCGGCTACCCCGACGGGCTGCAGGGGGAGGCGATCCCCCTGTTGGCCCGGATCATCACGGTCGCGGATGTCTTCGACGCCCTGACCACGGACCGCCCCTACCGGCGGGCCCTCCCGGCGGAGCGGGCGTTGGCCCTCCTCCAGGAGGAGGCGGGGCAGGCCTTCGAGCCGAAGGTGGTGGAGGCCCTGTGTCGGATGCTGCGCTAGGGGTGCGGGGGGGACGGGACGCCACCGCCTGGGCGGCGCTGGAAGAGACGCTGCAGGAGCGGGCGGGCCTGGACCTGGGGCTGTACAAGGAAAAGTGCGTGGCCCGGCGCCTGGCGGTGCGGCAGCGGGCCCGAGCCGTGCCGGACCTGAAGGCCTACGTGGAGGTGCTTCGCCGGGATCCGGAAGAGCTGCCCCGCCTCCTGGACGCGCTCACGGTCAACGTGACCCAGTTTCTCCGGAACCCCCAGACGTTCCGGGTCCTGGCGGAGAGCGTCCTGCCCGCCCTCTGCCGATCCCGGGCCGAGACGGGGCGGCGGACCCTCCGGGTGTGGAGCGCCGGGTGCGCCACGGGGGAGGAGGCGTACACGGTGGCCATCCTGCTCCAGGAGGTCTGGCGGCGCGAGGGGCTTCGGCAATCGGCGGTCGTGTACGCCACCGACATCGATACCCGCTGCCTGGAGGTGGCGAAGGCGGGCCGCTACGTTGCCCGACAGCTCGCCGGGCTGCCGCCGGAACTGCGGGCGCGATACTTCGGGGAGGAGGAGGGGGGGCGGGTACGGCTCGTCCCGGCTGTCCGGCGCATGGTGTTCGTGAAGCGCCACGACCTCCGGACGCCGCCCCCCTTCCGGCGCCTGGACCTGATCCTCTCCCGGAACGTGCTCATCTACCTGGCGCCGGCCCACCAGCAGCGCGTCCTGCGGGCCTTCGCCGAGGTGCTGAATCCTGGAGGGGTCCTGGTCCTGGGAAAGGTGGAGGGCCTCTCCGGGCCGGTGCGGGAGGCGTTCGAGTCGGTGGACGTGGGCGAGCGGATCTACTGCCGCCGCGCGGCCGCCGTGGGTGGCGCCGCAGAGGCGCGGCGCGAGGGGGCGCAGGCTTGACTTCCCCAGGGGGCTACGATAGGGTGTCCGCGATTTGCGCCGGAATTTGGGCCGGCGGCTGCGCCCGCGCTGGGCGCGCGTCTGCAGGCCTTGGCTGGGTCGCGCGCGGCACCACAGGGAGGGTGACCGCATGAAGGGGTCCATCGGCAACAAGATCCTGCTGGGGTTCCTGGCGGTGATCGCGACCACCGCCGCCGTAGGCGGCGGCCTCGCGGTCCTCCTGCCCAACATCCCCTCGCGGGACGCCATCAGCGCCTTCTCGGCCCTCCTGGTGGGGGCTCTCCTGGCGAAATACCTCTCGGGTCGGATCGCGCGGGAGGTGGGGGCGCTGGCCCTGGCGAGCCGGATCTTGAGTGAGGGGGACCTGACCCGCGACGTGGTCGTCCGGTCCCGGGACGAGCTCGGGGCCCTGGCGAGCGCGTTCAACCAGATGGTGCTGAGCCTCCGGAGCATCGTGAAGGAGGCCAAGGGCACGGCGGAGAAGGTCGCGTCGTCCGCGACGGCCCTCTCCGGCTCGGCGGAGCAGATGAACGCCTCGACGGAGGAGATCGCCGCGACCGTGGAGCAGATCGCCAAGGGGGCGGAACACCAGGCCGAGCTGGTGGAGAAGACCTCCAAGGTCATGCGGGAGATGGCCTCGGCCATCAACGAGATCGCCGGCCGGGCCAAGTCGGCCGCCGAGGCGGCCGCCGAGGCCGGCTACACCGCCCAGTCGGGGGGGCGGTCGGCCCAGGAGGCGATGGCCAAGATGAAGGAGGTCTTCAGCATCCTGGAGTCCTCGACGGTCAACGTGAAGGGGTTCTCGGCCAAGACGCAGCAGATCGGGACCATCGTGGACGTCATCACCAAGATCGCCCAGCAGACCCACCTGCTCGCCCTCAACGCCACCATCGAGGCGGCCCGGGCAGGGGAGTACGGCAAGGGCTTCACGGTGGTGGCGGAGGAGATCCGGAAGCTGGCCGGCGAGGCCGGAGCCTCCGCGGAGCGCATCGCGGCGATCACCCAGGAGATCCAGGAGGAGAGCGGCAAGGTCCTGTTCTCCATGGAGGGGGCCACCAAGGAGATCGAGGCGGGGCGGAAGGTCCTCACCTTCACCGGGGAAGCCCTGGAGGACATCGTCCGGGTGGTGGTGGACGAGGTGAAGAAGGTCCAGGAGATCTCCGCCCTCACCCAGCAGCAGACCAAGGGGGCCGAGGAGCTGGTGA
>DASYVA010000116.1 GCA_036000645.1 Candidatus Methylomirabilis sp. | reverse complement strand
GCTCCAATCCGCTCGCCGAACTCCGGCGTCGCCTCCCTCAGTATCCGCCGCACGCCGTGCCCCACGCGCCAGCTTCCCCCACGATGTTGGATGCCCCGGGGGAGCCGCGCGATGCGTCAGCGGCCCGGACCTAGCGCCGCGATTCCTCCACGGACTTCGGGCTGAGGCCCTGTTGTACCATCGCGTACAGCGGGGACATCTCCCGCAGTCGCTTCACCCGCTCGACGACCTTCTCGACCACGAAGTCCACCTCTTCCTCGGTGTTTCCCCGGCCGAGGCCGAACCGGATGCTGCTGTGGGCCAGCTCGTCCGCCACGCCCAGGGCCTTCAGGACGTAGGAGGGCTCCAGCGTCGCCGACGTGCAGGCCGACCCGGACGAGACCGCAACCTCCTTCATCGCCATGAGGAGGGATTCCCCCTCGACGAAGGCGAAGGAGAGGTTGCAGTTGCCGGGGAGCCGCTGCTCCGGGTGCCCGTTGAGGGTGACGTAATCCAGCCGCTCGAAGATCCCCTGCCTGAGGCGCTCCCGCAGACCAAGGAGGCGCCTGCCCTCCTCCTCCATGACGCGCTCGCATTTCGCGCAGGCCGCCCCGAACCCGACGATGTTCGGGACGGGCAGGGTCCCGGATCGCCGGCCCCGCTCGTGGCCTCCGCCATCGATCAGGGGGACCAGCCTCACCCGGGGCTTGGTCATGCGGACATAGAGGGCACCCACCCCCTTCGGCCCGTACATCTTGTGGGCGGTGAGCGACATGAGGTCCACGTTCAGGTCGTCCACCCTGGCCGGGATCTTGCCGACCCCCTGCACGGCGTCGGTGTGGAAGAGGACCCCCTTCTGCCGGCAGATGGCGCCGATCTGCTTCACCGGCTGGAGGACGCCGATCTCGTTGTTCGCGGACATGACCGAGACCAGGACCGTCCGGTCGGTGATCGCCTCCTCCACCGCGATCGGATCCACCTGCCCCAGCTTATCCACGGGGAGGTAGGTGACCCGGAAGCCCTCCTTCTCCAACCGCCTGCACGAGTCGAGGACCGCATGGTGCTCGATCACCGAGGTGAGGATGTGGTTGCCCCGCTCCCGCAGCGCGTAGGCCACGCCCTTGATCGCCAGGTTGTCCGCCTCGGTCGCGCCGGACGTGAAGACGAGCTCCTGGGGCTTGCATCCGATCAGGGAGGCGATCTCCTCCCGTGCCCGGTCCACTGCAGCCTCGGCGTTCCAGCCGAAGGTGTGGTTCCGGGAGGCCGCGTTTCCGAAGTGCTCCCGGAAGTAGGGGAGCATCGCCTCCAGAACCTCCGGATCCACCGGGGTCGTCGCGTGGTGATCCATGTAGATGGGGAACCGAATCGCCATCGCGTCCCTTCCAGTGCGCTTCCTGGGTCCCTCGGCGTGTCCTGAGGCTAACCCTTGAATATTCTTGGTCGCGAGAGGACCCCTCGAACCTCTCCCATTATAGGGAGCCCCCCGGGGGCTGTCAAGGCACGACTCGGGGCGATCCCCCGTGACTCCAGACTAAATCTCCAAGAATTTCAGGTACTTAACGAGATTGGTGCAACCGCCCTCTGTGACCAACACCACATCCTCGAGCCGAACACCCCCCACGCCGGGGTAGTAGAGGCCGGGCTCCACGGTCACCACGTTCCCGGCCTGGAGGACCGCGGGGATCTTGCTCACTCGGGGGGGCTCGTGGATCTCCAGGCCGAGCCCGTGGCCGGTGCCGTGGAAAAACCCCTGCATCCGGCCCCCCGCCTCCCCCGTCTGATACCCCCGCGCCTCGAAGAGGCTGCAGACGCGGGCATGGACCTCCCGCCCCTCGACCCCGGCCCCGATACTCGCGAGTGCCTCCTCCTGGGCGGCCCGGACCGCGGCGTACTGGCTCCTGAGCGCCGCCGAGGCCTCCCCTCTCACCACCGTCCGGGTCAGGTCCCCGTGATAGCGGGTGGCGATGGACCGGGGGAAGATGTCGATGATGATCGCCGCGTGTGCCCGGAGCGGCCCGTGCCCCTCCTCGTGGGGGTCGCAGCTCTGGTCTCCGCCGGCCACAATCGTGTGCTGGGCCAGGTAGTCCCGTTCCAGGAGATAGGCCGCGACCATTCGCCTGACCCGCTCGCTGGTCAGGATCTCCCCCTCCAGCATAAGCAGACCGTCCCGGATCTCGGCGGCCCGGAGGGCAGAGATGGCGACGTCCATCGCCCCCTCCGTGGTCGCCAGGGCGTGGCTGATGGCCGCCACCTCCTCCGCAGTCTTCACCGTCCGGGCTTCGTAGAACGGGTCGGGCTTCGCCCGGACCGTCACCCCCCGAGCCCGCAAGTCATCGGCCAGGCCGAGGGGGAAGTTTGCCGGGACGGTCACGGCCGGGACGCCTCGCTCCCGCAGGAGCCGGGCCGTCGCCGCCGCCAGCCCTATTCCCTCGCCGGCCCGGCGGGCCCCCTCCTCGTACCGGCTCAAGGGGAGAACCGTCTGGACTGCCGCCTGCTGGCGCCCGCGATCAATTTCCAGGTCGCTCAGGAGGAGAGCCTTCTCCCCGGCCACCTCCAGGAAGACGAACGGATCCGGGGCCAGGAAGCGCGTCGCATAGTAGAGATTGGCGTCCGCTTCGCTGGCGGCGATGATGAGGGTGGCCTCTTCTCTCGCCGGCATGCCGCCCTTACTGCGCCCCGGCCGTCGCGGGCGCGGCGGCGGCGGCCTCCTCCACCCTCGGGGGCGCCTCGCGCAGCCCCTCGGGGGGCTTCGGGGACCTCAGCCGCCGATGTAGGACATCTCGATCTTGTGCAGCCCGACCGTCTCGGACGAGCGGATCTCTGAGTAGCGGTCTTCGCGCCCCCGCCAGACGGCCGCGATGGCGCCGCCAATCGCGGCGTCGGAGGCGCCACCGCGCAGCAGCGCGCGCAGGTCGTGGCCCTTCGTCGCGAAGAGGCAAGTGTAGAGCGAGCCCTCAGCCGAGAGCCGAGCGCGGGTGCAGTCCCGGCAGAACGCCTGCGTCACCGAGGCGATGACGCCGATCTCGCCGCTCCCGTCCCGGTAGCGCCAGCGGGTGGCGACCTCCCCGCGGTAGCTCGGCTCGACCGGCTCGAGCGGCATCTCGGCGTTGATCCTGGCGATGATCTCGGCCGCCGGGACGACGTCATCCATCCGCCAGCCGTTGGTGTGGCCGACGTCCATGTACTCGATGAAGCGGAGGATCTTCCCGGTCCCGCGGAAGGTGCGGGCCATCGGAACCACGCTCTGCTCGTTCACGCCGCGCTTCACGAGCATATTGACCTTGATCGGCGCAAGGCCCGCGGCGGCGGCGGCCTCGATGCCAGCAAGGACCCGATCCACGGGGAAGTCCACGTCGTTCATGGCGGTGAAGACGTCGTTGTCCAGCGAATCCAGGCTCACCGTGATCCGTCGCAGCCCGGCATCTTTCAACGCCTGCGCCTGCTTGGCCAGGAGGGAACCGTTGGTCGTGAGGGTCAGGTCAAGCCCCGGGATGCGCGCCAGCATTTCCACCAACCGCTCCAGGTTGCGGCGCAGGAGGGGCTCACCGCCGGTCACCCGGATCTTCTCCATGCCGTGAGCGGTGAAGATCCGGGCGAGCCGCTCGATCTCCTCGAAGGTGAGGAGCTGCTCGCGCTCGAGGAACCGGTAGTCGCGGCCGAAGACCTCCTTCGGCATGCAGTAGACACAGCGGAAGTTGCAGCGGTCGGTGACCGAGATCCTGAGATCGCGGAGCGGTCGGCCCAGCGTGTCGGTGATGCTTCCGGCCGTCACTCCCGACCGACCATCTCGACAGAACTCTGCCATGGGCCGCTCGCGTGGTCCCCCGCAACGCGACGCCGCGCTCGGGGGAGGCTAGGCCTTCGCCGCCGCCGGCTCGGGCCGGCCGATCGTCATCTGCGCGATCTTCTCCTGGAGCTTGAGCACGCCGTAGATCAGGGCCTCGGGGCGGGGGGGGCAGCCGGGGACGTAGACGTCCACCGGGACGACCTGGTCCACCCCCTTCACCACGTGGTAGCCCTCGTAGTAGAAGGGGCCCCCGGAGATGGCGCAGGCCCCCATGGCGATGACCCACTTGGGCTCGGGCATCTGCTCGTAGAGGAGCTTGATCCGGGGGGCCATCTTCTCGGTGACGGTCCCGGCCACGATCATGACGTCGGATTGGCGGGGGGAGGGGCGGAAGACCCCGGCCCCGAGCCGGTCGAGGTCGAAGCGGGAGGCCCCGGTGGCCATCATCTCGATGGCACAGCAGGCGAGCCCGAAGGTCATGGGCCAGGGGGAGGACTTCCGGGCCCAGTTGAAGAGCCAATCCAGGGAGGTGGTGAGGAGGCCGGGGGGGAGGTTCTGGATCACACCCATTCCAGCGCCCCCTTCGCCCAGGCGTAGGCGAAGCCGACGAGCAGGATCGCGATGAAGATCATCATCTCGATGAAGGCGAACAGCCCGAGGGACTTGAAGACCACGGCCCACGGGAAGAGGAAGACCACCTCCACTGCGAAGACGATGAAGATGAGCGCATACAGGTAGTACCGGACGTGGAAGCGGATCCAGCCCTGCCCGATCGGCTCCTCCCCGCACTCGTAGGTCGAGAGCTTATCCGGGTTCGGAGCGGAGGGCCGGATGAGCCGGCTCAGCACGTCAATGTTGACGATGACGAAGAGCACCCCGACCAGGAGGAAGAAGGC
>DASYVA010000115.1 GCA_036000645.1 Candidatus Methylomirabilis sp. | reverse complement strand
TCCGTCGGGATCGAGGACGCCCCCGACCTGACAGCCGACCTCGCCCGGGCCCTGGCTACCGTCTAATCTGTCGGGCGAGTGGTCGGAGAGTGTTCCAACTGCGGGACTGGCGGTCAAAGGCCCTGAGCGGCCTCACTGCACGGTGCAATGGGCGAGAGGCGGCGCTCCATCCAGCCCGGGACATTGCTCTTTGCGGCAGCCGGTCGACCGCATCGGTTCGAAGACTTCAGCGACGACTTTGCGGTCTGGGTCATTTACTATGGACCCGAGGGAGGCGAAGCAGCGACGTAGCGAGCGAGTCATGCTGCCGCGTCACACCGCTTCGCGTCCCCCCTCAGGCGGGAACGGTATGGGGCGATCATCGGCGGCCTCTGGGGCGCCGCCGGGAAGGAGGGAGGGGATGCTCGCACAGCGGGGGGGGCGGCGGCAGGGATCCGGAACCGTGGCCGCAGTCCGGCGCGACCTGCTCACTGCCTGCCGGATCCTCGACGCGGAAGGGCTCGTCACCGGATACGGTCACCTGAGCGCCCGCCTGCCGGGCCAGGAGGCGTTCCTCATCTCCCCGCGTCGTGCGCCGGGTCAGGTCCGGGGGACAGAGCTGCTCCGCGTGTCCTTGGACGCCAGCCCGGCGCAGATCCCCCGGATGGCCCCCCTGGAGATCCCCCTCCACCTGGCCCTCTACCCGGCCCGACCCGATATCGGGGCGATCCTCCGGATTCACCCGCGCTGGGCGGCGGTCCTCTCCGTCCTCGGGCGCCCCCTCCGGCCGCTGGACGCGATGGGGGCCCTCCTGGCCGAGACCGTCCTGATCTACCCGAACCCGGCCCGGGTCGCCACCCTCGAGCAGGGGCGCGACCTCGCCGCCGCCCTGGGCCAGAGCGATGCCATCCTGGTCCGCGGGCACGGAGCCATCGTCGCGGGAAGGGATGTGGTGGAGGCGACAGTGAAGGCCGTGATGCTGGAGGACTCCGCCCGCCTCACGTGCCGGGCGCTCAGCATCGGGGAGCCGCAGCCCCTCACCCGGGAGGAGTGGCACGAGCGCCATGGCCAGTCGCGCGAGTACTTCCGGCGGTCCTGGGACTACCTGACGCGCCGGGCTGGCGGCCCGGCAGGGGGAAAAGGCTAGCGAGGCTCTTCGCCCGTCCGGCCGGGGTCGAAGGCGGGGGGAAGCGCCTGGGGGGCGGGCTCGGCCAGGCGGCGGCTCACCAGGATGAAGCCGGAGTGGGCCACCATCCTGAGGTGCGGGCGGACCGAGAGGCCCACCGCCTGCCAGGGCCGGAGCAGGGCCTCGAAGATCTCGGGGGGCAGGAAGAGGGGCTGCCGCGCGAGCGCCTCCGCCATCTGCTGCACCTGGGGGACGGTGGGGAAGTAGGCGAGGAGCAGCCCCCCGGGACGGAGAGCCTTGGCCGCCGGCTCGACGGCCCGCCACCCCTCCGGCAGGTCGAGAATGACCCGGTCCACCGGCCCCTCCGGGATCCCGGCGTAGAGGTCCGCGAGCTTCAGTTCCCAGTTCGGGACCTGTCCCAGGTAACCCTCCACGTTCCGCCGAGCCTGCGCCAGGAAATCCTCCCGGATCTCGTAGGTGATCAGCCGACCCGTCGGCCCGATGGCCCGAAGCAGCGCCAGGCTGAGGGCGCCGGACCCCGCCCCCGCCTCGACCACGGTGGCCCCGGGGTAGATGTCCGCCCACATGCAGATGAGGGCGAGATCCTTCGGGTAGAGGACCTGCGCCCCCCGCTTCATCTTCACCACGTACTCGGCCAGGAGCGGGCGGAAGGCGGTGAAGCGCGCGCCCAGCGTGGAGGTGACGATGCTCCCGTCGGGACGGCCCAGCAGGTCGTCGTGAGGGATGAACCCCAGGTGGGAGGAGAAGCGCTGCCCGGGCTGGAGGACCACCAGGTACCGGCGGCCCTTGGGGTCGGTCAGGAGCACGCGGTCCCCGGGGGCGAAGGGGGGGCCGTTCACGCCGGAGGCACCTCGAGGACGGTCCGGGTGACGCGCCCCCGCCGCACGGTCGTCTGCCGCGCCCGCTCCATCATCCGGCAGTAGGCGCAGACCTCCCCCGTGGTCACCTGGCCGCAGACGTCGCACTCCCGGAGGGTGACCGTCTCCCCCGCTGCCAGGTGCGGCTGGACCTTCTTCACGAACTCCTGGTAGAAGGCTTGCTTGCTTCCGGGGGAGACCGCCTCGATCTGATTGATGACGTCCTTATAGAGAAGGAGGGTGGCCCCCGCGGCGTTCGGGCACTCGTCCTCGTGGTAGTCCACGCCCCGAAGCAGGCAGTAGGCCACCGCCTCCCGCTCCGTGACCCGGATGAGGGGCTTGACCGTCTTGGCGAGCTTCGCGTGGGTGGCGGGGCGGACCGGCGTCATCCGGCTGAGCTGCTCCGTCTGCCAGTGCAGGACATTGCCGAAGAGGATGGCCGCCACGTCGTCCAGGTTGTGGCCGGTGGCCAGCACCGGGAAGCCCCCCGCGAGGGTCGCCCGGTTCATCAGGTAGCGCTTCGAGAGGCCGCAGCCCGAGCAGGGGGGACGCCGGGTCCGCTCGCCCAGCTCCGGAATGGTGAACCCGGTCTCCTGCTTGACCTCGATCACCTGGAGGGGGAGCTCGTGGGCCTCCGCGTACGCCTCGGTCTTCTTGCGCCCTTCCGGGGAGTAGCCGTCAATTCCCAGGTCCAGGTGCAGTCCGGTGGTCTCGTAGCCCAGCCGCCGCAGGACCTCCCACAGGCAGAGGCTGTCCTTCCCCCCCGAGACCGCCACGAGCACCCGCTCCGCCGGCGCGAGCATCCGCTCCGACTCGATCGCCCGCTGAATTTGCCGTTCCAGGTGGCCGAGGAAGCAGGGGCCGCAGAAGGCGGCGTTGTGCCGGCGGATCTCGATGGCCGCCTTCCCCTGGCAGGTAGAGCACTTCACTGGGCCCCTCCCGAGATGGCCGGGATCACCTCGATCCGCTCCTCCTCGCCCACCACGTCGTCGGAGGTGAGGAGCGTCTCCCCCCGGACGACGATGACCGTCTCCGGGTTGATCTGCAGCTCCTTCAGGACCTCGCGGACGCGGCGCCGGCCCGGGAGCTCCACCTCCCGCCGCGGCCGGCGGATCAGAACCTTCATTCCCTCCTCCAGCGCCGCGAGTCTAACAGAAAAGGTAGGGGGGGGCAAACCGCGCCCCGGGAGGACCCCCCGGTCCCGCCGCGGCTTGCCACTCCGTGGGCCAACGTGCTACGGTCGGCCCCTCGTCGCGAGGGCCGGTGCAGCGCAGGGGCAGAGCATTGGAGGAAATGGGGTGGACATGATTCGCAGCGTCGTGCGCGTGCGGGACGGGGTCCGGATCCATTGCCGCCGCCTGGGGGAGGGGCCGGGCATGATCCTCCTCCACGGGTTTCCCCAGACCGGCCACATGTGGCGCAAGGTGTTGCCGGCGCTGGCCGAGCGGTTCACCGTCGTGGCTCCGGACCTGCGCGGCTACGGGGACTCCGACCGCCCGACGACCGGCTACGACAAGCGCACCATGGCGGCAGACATCGCGGAGGTGATCCAGGCGCTCGGGATCGGGCCGGTCGTGTTCGTCGGCCACGATCGCGGCGCACGGGTCGGCCACCGCTTCGCCCTCGACCATCCGGCGCTCCTCACCCACCTTGTCTTGCTGGACATCGCCCCCACCTATGACATCTTCGCGCGGCTCGACCAGCGGAGCGTCCGCCGCGTCTGGCACTGGCTCTTCCACCTGGTCCCCGACCTCCCCGAGGCCCTCACCGCCGGTCGCGAAGACATCTACCTGCGCTACCTCTACAAGGCCTGGGCGTTCAACCCGGCCGCGATCGAGGAGGAGGCCATCCGGGAGTACCTGCGGTGCTTCCGGGAGCCGGGGGGGATGCGGGCCGCCTTCGACGACTACCGGGCGGGGGCGACGATTGACCTGGAGCACGATGGCGCCGACCGCCAGCGAAAGGTTGCGGTCCCGACGCTCGTCCTCTGGGGCGGGAGCCGGATGGCGCAGAGCGCGGACATGCTGGCTGTCTGGAGGGAGCGCTGCGAGCGGGTCGAGGGGCACGCCCTTCCCGACTGCGGCCACTTCCTTCCGGAAGAGCAGCCGGGCGCCGTGGTCGACGCGATCCTAAAGTTTTTGGGCTGACACCAACGACATCAATCGTGGGACAGACGGTCCGGGTGGCGCCGGATGCCGCCCGAAGGCCCCCGGTGCGGA
>DASYVA010000114.1 GCA_036000645.1 Candidatus Methylomirabilis sp. | reverse complement strand
AGCCTGAGGATGGTGGCCCGCGGGAGGGCCGGCTCGCCCGCCGGGGAGTCGAAACCGGGGTTCATTCGCCCGGACCGGGCTGCGGGGCCCCTCAGCGGCAGGGTCACCGCGATGAGGATCCCTCCGAGGAGCGCGGGGGCGGCGGCCGCGAGGAACGCCCCGCGCCAGCCGATGGCGGCCCCCACCTGGCCTCCCAGGAGGGAGCCGGCCGTGAAGGCACAGACGCCCGTGAGCTCCATCCAGTTGGTGGTCCGGCCCCGGGCCCCCGGGGGACCGGCATGCAAGAGCAGGCTGAGGCTGCCGATCGAGACGAAGGCGTGGCCCACGCCCACGAGGCCTCGCGCCACCAAGAGGGAGGGCAGGCCGGGCGCCCCGGCGGAGAGGAGGGTGCCGGTGACGATGCCCGCGGCGCCGAGGAGGAGGCCCAGGCGGTGCCCGATCCGATCAGCCAGGTAGCCGATCGGGAGGTCGCAGCAGAGGCGCGCGAAGCCGAAGGCCCCGGCGATAAGACCGGTCTCGGGGGTGGTCAGCAGGAGGCTCCCCTGGATCAGAGGGAGGAGGGGGGGAAGGACGCCCACGGCGAGCGCCTGGCAGAACATGGCGCCGAGGAAGAGGGCGAAGCGGCCTGGGCGGCCGGGCGAGAACTCGCGCGGGTCGGGCATGGGGCTCGGGGGGGCCGGCTTGGCCGCCGGGCTATTCACGCAGGCGGGGGGGGCGAAGTCAAGAGGAAACGGGGACCGGGGTTCCACCGAGGAGGGATTTCGTAACGGCCGGGGAGCCTCCGCGGCCGAAGGGGCCTCGAGGTCGTGGCGGGCCCCCCCGCCGGATCGCAGCCGGGCGGCCGGGGGTCCCTGGCATCCCCCTTGCTTCTGGAGGCCCTGCGAGTCCGGAGGAGGAGAGCGATGGGTCACCTGCGGCACCCCACCCTGATGGGCATCTCGGCTCTCGGCCTGTTCCTGCTGGTGGCAGGGTGCGTCGCCACGCCGGAGTGGTACCGGATGTACCAGGGGCCCGATCGGTCCCATCCGGAGCTGGCGCGGCGCTCGAAGGCGGTCAGGGTCCTCGCCCTGCTGCCGCCGGACATCAAGATCTACGAGCTCACGGCTGGCGGCGTGTCCGAGCTCCGCGATGACTGGAGCGCCGCGGGCCGGGAGACGGTTTCGAAGGCGCTGATGCAGGCCTTCAAGCAGCGCAACATCGCCGTCAAGCGGCTGGCCGTCGAGCGGGGGGCCCAGGAGGGCTTCGAGGAGGTCTACACCCTCTACCGCGCAGTCAGCGCGAGCATCATCGAGCACACCTACCGGGATCACCCCTTCCCGCAGAAGCTGCAGCACTTCGACTATTCCGTCGGGGCGCTCGACACGGTGCTCCAACGGCACCAGGCGGATGGGCTGGTCATCGTGTACGGCATCGACGAGATCTCGACGGCGGGGCGGAAGGCGCTGCGGGGGGTCGGGCTCGTCCTCGGGGCGATCACCGGCCAGCCCGTGCTCAGCAAGGGCACGACGGCGCTCAGCCTCGCCCTGGTGGACCGATCGGGGTCCATCCTCTGGTACAAGATCGAGGGGGACGAGGGCGGCTTCGACCTCCGGGACCCCGAGAGCACGACCGGGTTCGTGCAGCAGCTCGTGGCCGGCTTCCCGCAGGTGGGGCGATGAGGCGTGCACCGGTCCTGCTCGCGGCTGGCCTGCTGCTCGCCGGCTGCGCGACGACGAGCCTGGCCCCGGTGACCGGCGCCGGCGCGGCCTTCGAGGCGGACGAGCAGCGCCTCTGGCGCCGATCCGAGGAGGAGCAGCGGACGCTGGACCGGAGCGGGCTCCTCTACGTGGAGGCGGAGCTCGACGCCTACCTGAACCAGGTGGGCCGGCGGCTCCAGCCCCCCGGCATCTACAAGAGCATCCCCTTCCGGATCCGGGTCATCAGCAACCCGCGGCTCAACGCCTTCGCCTTCCCGAACGGCGTGATCTACCTCCACACGGGCCTGCTGGCGCGCCTGGACAACGAGGCCCAGCTCGCCATGGTGCTCGCGCACGAGATGACGCACGCCACCCACCGGCACGCCGTGAAGGAGTTCCGCGACACGGTGAACAAGACCGCCTGGCTCGCCGGCGTGCAGACCGCCCTCGGGGGATTGCCGGGGGTGGGCGGCCTCGCCGGCGTCCTGGGGGAGGTCGGGACGGCCGCCGCCGTGACCGGGTACTCGCGCGACCTGGAGCGGGAGGCGGACGCCGAGGGGCTCAGACTCGTGGTGGGGGCCGGGTACGAGCCCCGGGAGGCCCTGAAGCTCTTCCAGACCCTCAAGCGCGACGCGGAGCAGGAGAAGGTCGAGATCCCCCTGTTCTATGGGTCGCATCCGCGACTCGAGGAGCGCCTCGAGACCACGGAGGGGTTGCTCCGGACCGCGTACGCCGACCGGCGCGGGGGGATGACGAACGCCGGGGTGTACCTCGGCAGGACGAGCCGGGTGGTGCTGGAGAACGCCCGGATGGACCTGAAGGCCGGCCGGTTCGAGGCCGCCCGCCAGGGCGCGGAGAAGTACCTCACCCTCAAGCCCAAGGACGCCCGCGCGCACCACCTCCTCGGGGAGATCCTGCGGCAGGGGGGCGAAGGCGAGGCGGCCGACGAGGCGCGGGGGCATTACCAGCGGGCGATCGCGCTCGACCGGTCCTACCCCGATCCGCACAAGGGGCTCGGCCTGCTCTACTTCGAAGGGGGCCAGAAGCAACAGGCCAGGCGGTCCCTGGAGGCGTACCTCTCGCTCTCCCCGCAGGCGGCCGACCGGGCATACGTGGAGGAGTACATCCGGCTATGCAAATGACCAGGGGGTTTCCGAGAGGGCTGCTCCTCCTGGCCGTCGGGCTTGCCCTCGGCGGCTGTGTCAGCCTGCCGTGGCACCCCACGGGCGGCCCGTACGCGTCGGAGGCGGAGCACTTCTCCGTCGAGCTCCCGAAGGGCTGGATGCGCCTCAACACGGAAGAGGACCTGCTCATCACGCGAGACGGCCTGCTCCTGCAGTACATCCTGATCGAGCGGGTCCGGGTGGATGAGCCGCTGAAGAATACGAAGAAGACCTTCGCGAGAGGCATGCTGCCGCAAGCGGTCGCCGAGGTCATCCTGGACAACATCGCCTCCTCCCAGAGCGTGCTCGACCTCCAGGTGAAGGAGAACCGGCCCGTTCAGGTCGGCGGGCATCGGGGGTTCCGCCTCGTCTACACCCACAAGAACAAGGACGGCCTCCGCTTCCGGAGCGTCCTCCACGGACTGCTGGCGGGCAACGCCTTCTACGGCATCCGCTACACGGCGGCGGAGCGGCACTACTTCGCCAAGGACCTCAGGACCTTCGAGCAGGTCCTCACGAGCTTCAAGCTGGCCAAGGTCACCTGATGGACGCCGCCGGGATTGCCCGGCGAGCACGCAGGAGGTGGAAGCATGCTTCGACGGATCAACGCCCCGCTGCTGGCCGCGCTGGCCTTCTTCGCGGCCGTGGGATGCGCCCAGACGCAGCGGGCCTGGGAGGGCACGAAGCAGACCGTCTCGGGCTGGTTCAGCGGCAATTCCGTCTCGGCGGACGGCGTGGCGGCGGCCGAGCTCCCCGCTCTCGTCATTGCCAGGGCGAACGTCATCCCGAAGATGGGGCCCGACGCCAAGGCCAAGCCGGCCGGGACGCTCCGGAGGGGAGACCGGGTGGCCAGGCTCGAGGTCCAGGGCAACTGGGTGCGGATCTGGATCCCCGCGGGCGGGCAGGTCGCCTGGGTGAACCGGGAGGCGGTCCAGCCGGCGACGGGCGGGAACAGCGTCAGCGGGACCGTTCCCTTCGGCGCCCTCCTCCCGTTCCGGGTGGTGGCCGCCCGGGCCAACCTGCGGGAGGCGCCCGACCCGAAGGCGAGCGTCATCGCCGATGTGAGGCAGGGGACCGAGCTGCGGATGCTGGATGCCCGGGCGGGGTGGTTGAAAGCCGCCGATCCCGCGGGCCAGCGGCTGGGCTGGATCGCGCTGAACGCGGTCGGACGGAGCAACTAGCCGTCCGCTTGAGGAGCAAGACCGCAGGCCGGGCGACCTGCGGTCTTTGCGCTGGGAACCGTTAGCGTC
>DASYVA010000113.1 GCA_036000645.1 Candidatus Methylomirabilis sp. | reverse complement strand
TTTTCCTCCTCGTCCGCGCCTGTCCTTCCTCCTTCCCCGGCCCCCTGAGCCCGCTTCCTGGGCCCGTGCAGACCAAGGCGGAACTGCGGCGGCGGCTGCAGGCCGCGCGGCGAGCCGTGCTCCCGGCAGACCGCGCGGCGTGGAGTGCCCGGATCACGGAGCGCCTCCTCGCCCTCCCCGAGTTGCAGGAGGCGGAGCGGGTGCTCTTCTATGCCAGCCTGGCCGAGGAGGTGGACACCTGGCCCCTGCTCCGCGCCTGGCTCGAGCGGGGGCGGCTCCCCCTGCTCCCCGGCGTGGAGCGGCGGGGAGGCCCGTTGTGGGCTGCCGCCGTGCGGGATCTCGGCGCCGACCTGAGACCCGGAGCGTTCGGCATCCTGGAGCCCGACCGGAGCCGGACCGGTGCCGTGGACTGGCGGACGATCCAGGTGGTCCTCCTCCCGGGCCTCGCCTTCGACCTGCGCGGCTACCGCCTGGGGCAGGGGGCGGGCTATTACGACCGGAGCCTCACGGCGCTCGCCCCTCATGCCCGGCGGATCGGGCTGGCCTTCGAGTGCCAGGTGGTGGAGTGCTTGCCGGCAGAGCGGCACGATGTCCCGGCACATTGGGTCGTGACGGAGGAGCGAGTCATCATTCCGGGTCCGCCCGGGGACTAGGTTCAGGGACGCCATTCGAGGGTTGCCGCCGAGAGCGTCGCGGTGGCCCTGAAGGAGGTGAGGTGGCCGTGGCAATGGATCTCACGGTCTTGTGGGTGGTGCTGGGGCTGGCCGTGGGGGCCGCCGCCGGCTACGCCGTCCGGGTCCTCCTGAGCGGGAAGCGGATCGCCGCCGCCGCCGCCGAGGCCGCCCGGATCCTCCGGGAGGCCGAGAAAGAGGCGGAGGCGAAGCGGCGAGAGGCGGAGCTGGAGATCCGGGACCGGATGCTCCAGGCGCGGACCGAGTTGGAGCGGGACACCCGGGAGCAGCGGAACGAGCTGCAGGGTCTCGAGCGGCGTCTCCTCCAGCGGGAAGAGCTGCTCAACCGGCAGATCGAGATTCTGGATCGGCGGGACAAGGAGATGCAGGCGCACCTGCAAGCCCTGCAGCAGCGCGAGGGGGCCGTGGCCGAGTCGGAGCAGCGCCTGAAGGCCCTCCTGGAGGAGCAGCGACGGGCCCTGGAGCGGGTGGCGGGGATGACGACCGAGGAGGCGAAGCGGGCGCTCCTGAAGGACCTGGAGGAGGAGGCCCGCCTGGAGGCGGCGGCGCTGGCCAAGCGGATCGAGGAGGAGGCGAGGGAGACCGCCGAGCAGAAGGCCAAGGAGGTCCTGGCCATCGCCGTCGACCGGTGCTCCACCGACTTCGTCGCCGAGGCGACGGTCTCCGTGGTGGACCTGCCCAGTGACGATATGAAGGGGCGCATCATCGGCCGGGAGGGGCGCAACATCCGCGCCTTCGAGAAGGCGACCGGGATCGACGTGATCGTGGATGACACCCCCGAGGCGGTGATCCTCTCCGGTTTTGACTCGGTGCGCCGGGAGATCGCCCGGATCGCCCTGCAGCGGCTCATCGCCGACGGCCGCATCCACCCGGCGCGGATCGAAGAGGTGGTCGAGAAGGTCAAGAAGGAGATCGAAGAGGACATCCGCCAGGCCGGGGAGCAGGCCCTCTTCGAGGTCGGGGTCACCGGGATGCACCAGGAGCTGGTGCGCCTCATCGGCCGTCTGAAGTACCGGACCTCCTACTCCCAGAACCAGCTCCAGCACACCAAGGAGGTCACCCAGCTCGCCGGTCTCATCGCCACCGAGCTTCGGATCGACCCCCGCTACGTCAAGCGGGCCGGCCTCCTGCACGACATCGGCAAGACGGCCGACAGCAAGCGGGAGGGGACCCACACGGAGATCGCCGTCGAGGTCGCTCGGAAGCACAACGAGCACTGGAAGGTGATCAATGCCATCGCCGCCCACCACGGGGACGAAGAGGTCAAGTGCCTGGAGGCCATCATCCTCCAGGCGGCCGACACGCTCTCGGCGGCGCGCCCGGGGGCCCGGCGGGAGATCCTGGAATCCTACGTCAAGCGCCTGGAGAAGCTCGAAGAGATCGCCAACTCCTTCAAGGGGGTGAGCACCTCCTACGCCATCCAGGCCGGACGGGAAGTCCGCATCATCGTGGAGAGCGGGGAGGTGAGCGATACCCACGCCTCGCAGATGGCCAAGGACATCGCCAAGCGCATCGAGCAGGAGATCGACTACCCGGGCCAGGTGAAGGTGACCGTGATCCGGGAGACGCGGGCCGTCGAGTACGCCAAGTAGGGAGGGGGCGGGCGGAGGGGAGGGCCACCGGGCCCCCGCGGGGCGGGGTGGTTCCTTCCCCCGGGCGGCTCCTCCGGTCCCGTCCCTCGCGGGGGGCGATGCGGGTCCTCTTCATCGGCGACATCGTGGGGAAGCCGGGACGGGAGCAGGTGGCCCAGCACCTCTCCGCCGTGAAGCGGGAGCACGGGGTGGCCCTGACCATTGCCAACGCCGAGAACGCCGCGGCGGGGTTCGGGATCACCCCGTCGGTCGCTGAGGGGCTGTTTGGCCTGGGGGTCGACCTGCTCACCTCGGGGAATCATATCTGGGACAAGAAAGAGGTGGAGGGCTTCATCGGCAGCGAGCATCGGCTCCTGCGCCCCGCCAATTACCCCGAGGACGCCCCGGGGTCGGGGGTCGCCCTGTGGGAGCGGGAGGGTCGGCGCGTCGGGATTCTGAACCTGCAGGGCCGGGTCTTCCTCCCGACGATCGACTGCCCCTTCCGCGCCGCCGATCGCCACCTGGCCTCCTTGCGGGAGGCGACCCCCCTCATCATCGTGGACTTTCACGCCGAGGCCTCCTCGGAGAAGCAGGCCTTCGCCTACTACGTGGACGGGCGCGTCTCGGCCGTCGTCGGAACCCACACCCACGTCCAGACCGCGGACGAGCAGATTCTCCCCGGCGGGACCGCCTACATCACCGACGTGGGGATGACGGGGCCGCGGCACTCCGTCATCGGGATCCTCCCCGAGGAGGCCATCCGCCGCTTCCTGACCCAGATGCCCACCCGGTTCACCGTGGCCACGGGGGGGGCCGGGATCTTCTCGGCAGTGCTCCTCGATCTGGACGAGGAGACCGGGCGGGCGCGCGCCATCACCCGCCTGCAGCTCTGAGGGGTTCGGGGATGTCCGCGCGCCTGATCGATGGGAAGGCGATCGCTGCCGCCATCCGAGCCGAAGTGGCGGCCGCCGTGGCGCAGGCCGTGGTAGCCGGCCGGCGGGCGCCCGGGCTGGCGGCGGTTCTGGTGGGAGAGGACCCCGCTTCCCAGCTTTACGTCCGCAACAAGGCGCGGGCGTGCGAGGAGGTGGGAATCCGCTCCTTCCGGCACCTGCTCCCCGCCGGGACCTCCCAGGCGGCGCTCGAGGCGCTCCTCGCCGACCTGAACCGGGACGACGCGGTGGATGCCATCCTGGTCCAGCTCCCCCTCCCGGAGGGGCTGGATAGCCAGCGGATCCTCGGGCGCCTGGATCCTGCCAAGGATGTGGACGGGTTCCACCCCGAGAACGTGGGCCGCCTGACGATCGGCCGTCCCGCCTTCGTCCCGTGCACCCCGGCCGGAATCCTGGAGCTCCTGGATCGCTCCGGGGTGGGGCTCCGGGGAGCCGAAGCGGTGGTGGTCGGCCGCAGTGACCTCGTGGGGAAGCCGGCGGCCCTCCTCCTGCTGCACCGGCACGCCACGGTGACGGTCTGCCACACCCGGACCAAGGACCTTGCCGCCCATACGCGCCGCGCCGAGGTCCTGGTCGCGGCGGCCGGCCGGCCCCGCCTCATCACCGGCGCCATGGTGCGGGAGGGAGCGGTGGTGATCGATGTCGGGATCAACCGGGTGGACGGGGCGCTGGTCGGGGACGTGGATTTCCCCTCGGTCGCGTCCCGCGCAGGCCAGATCACCCCGGTCCCGGGGGGCGTGGGCCCCATGACGATTGCCATGCTGCTGAAGAACACCCTCCTGGCCTACACCCGCCGCACGAGCCCGCCCGCCTAATACCAAACGACAGAATGAAAGTGACAAAGTCCGGGTCCTGGCGCCGGCGCCGCCCCGGCCCCCGGCCCCCCTGGGGAACCCTCCCGTGGGTCCCCCCATCGGCCAAGCGCCGATGGGACCCCCCTCCGCTACGGGGGCCGTGGGGCGGCATCCGGCGCCACCCGGACCCTTTGTCACACAATTTATCTCGTGTGTATTAGTCGCCTGGCACAGACCGGAACGTCTCCCGCCACCCCGCTGCAG
>DASYVA010000112.1 GCA_036000645.1 Candidatus Methylomirabilis sp. | reverse complement strand
CCCCTTGGTCAGCCACGGCTCCCAGGTCACCGCCGCATCCACCTTGCCTGCCACGAAGGCGGCCCCGGCATCCCCGGCCGTCATGTTCACCGACTCGATGTCCGCCTGCTTCAGGCCGGCCTGCTTCAGCAGGACGCTGAGAAAGAAGTGGGAGACGGAGCCCTCGGCGAAGGCCACCTTCTTCCCCTTCAGGTCCTTGACCGCCTTGATGTTCCGGTTCGCCACGACGCCGTCGCCACCGTTGCTGTCGTCCAGGGCCAGGACGTACTGGTACTCCTTGCCTGTCTTTAAATAGAGGACCATGGTGTCTATGGTGGAGACGAGTCCGTCGAGCTGCCCCGCCGCCAGCGCCGTGAAGCGCTGCTTGGGGTCTTCCACGTTCGTGAGCTGGACCTCGGTCTTGCCGTAGTAGCCCTTCTCCTTGGCCAGGAAGAGGGGTCCGTACCCCACCCAGATGGAGTACCCGATCCGAAGCGGCGCGGCCGCCGCGGTCGTCGCCAGGATCACGATCGCCAGCAGTGCCACGCCACCCGCTGCCCATCGCTTCACGGCGCTCCCCCTTTCTCCCCGGCCGCGGGGCGGGTGCGGCCCGCGTAGATCCTGCCGCCGCAGCGGCGCACCGCCCCGGGCTCGCCGCCCCCCGCCGCCTCGGCAGGGTGCCCCCATGTATAGCGCGGAAGGCAAGGGGGGTCAACCGGCGCCCCAGCGTGGCCGCCGCCCTTGACCCTCCCGGGAGCGCGTGGTAGAAGGGGCGCGCCTCCGGAGGGGCCCGTGTCCGAACCCCGGCTGAACCTCCCCATCACCGGCATCGCCTCCTTCTGCAAGGCCCCCGTCTGCATGGACCCGGCGACCCTCGAGGCCGACGTGGCCATCCTGGGCGTGCCCTGGGACGAGGGGACCGGCTTCCGGCCGGGGGCCCGCTTCGGCCCCCGGGGCATCCGGGAGTACTCGGTCCGGTATGCCTTCGGGGAGCGCGGGGCAGCCGTGGGGGGATACTGGGACGTGGAGGCGCGGCGCCGCTATCTGGAGAAGCTCCGGCTCGCTGACTGCGGCGACGTGGATATTATTTATACCGACTGGCAGCGGACCTTTGCGAACATCACCGCGGCCGTCCGGGCCCTGCTCGATCGGGGGGCCTTCCCCGTCGTCCTGGGCGGCGACAACTCCATCACGTTTCCGGTCGTCCAGGCCTACGCCGAGCGGGGCCCCTTCGGGCTCCTGCACGTGGACGCCCACCTCGACTACAGCGACGAGTTCCTGGGGGTCCGGATCGCGAACGGCAACCCTATCAAGCGGATTTCGGAGCTGCCCTTCGTCACCCGCATCATCCAGGTGGGGATCCGGGGGATCCGGACCCGCCAGGACGCCTTCGAGGACTCGTCGAGGCGAGGGAACCTGATCGTGACGGCGCGGGAGCTGCACGAATCTGGCGTGGCTACGGTCCTGAACAAGATCCCCCGCCTCGACCGATACTACGTGACCGTCGACATCGACGCTCTCGACCCCGCCATCGCCCCCGGGACCTCCTCCCCCGAGCCGGACGGCCTCACGTACCGGCAGCTCTGGGACCTCCTCCGGGGCATCGCAGGGAAGGGCCGCATTCTCGGGATGGACCTCGTCGAGACCAACCCCTTCCTGGACCCGATCGGCCTCACGCAATCCCTCGCCGCCAGCACCATCCTCGAGTTTCTCGCCGCGATATTCGGCTAGCCCCCAACTCCGGGGAACTCCTTCCCAACATCAAGGAGATGCCGGATGCACCCGACATTCTTGTTGGCCAGCTTGGCGAGTTGAAGTTAAGTGCCAAACGGGAAGACCAGGACAGGATAGCCTCCGTGGCCGGAGGACACTGCAGGCTAGTCGGCGTGCTGGGAGAGGAAGCCCATTACGTCCCGGAGCACACCCGGGTCCTCGTGGTAGCCGTTGTGGGAGGCGCAGGTCGGGAGCGTCCGGAGGAAGGGGGCGGGGGGCAGGTGCGCGCTGGACTCGGTGACCACGCCGTCGCCGGGATCGTATGTCCGGCTGTAGAACGGGTCATCCCGGTCGTCCCGTCCGACGAACCGGACGCCCTTCGGCGTCAGGACGGCCCGCGCCAGGGTCGGGCGGCAGGTGCTGTACACGTTCAGCCGGGGGGTCTTCCCCTCGGCGGCGTTGAAGTTCTCCAGGCTCCGTTGAAACGCCGCCGTCCGCGCCAGCATCGCCTCGAGGAACGTGCGACGCGCCGGGTCGGACCAGTCGGCAAAGATCCAGCGCCGCTCCGTCCAGGTGCGGGTGGTGTACAGGGGGACGTCCCGCACTCCTCCCTCGCCATCCTCGACCAGGAGCGGCACCATCCCGTCGGTCCGCCCGGGGGGCAGCATCTGCCAGGCGGAGGGCATCGAAAAGACCGGCTCTCGGAGCGCGACCCGGATGACCCTCCAGAGGGTGAAGTCGCTCAAGAGCGTCCGGAAGGCGAGGACCGACCCCCGGTGGGGCACGCCCAGGAAGACCGCGCCCGCCACTGCCTCGGACCCGGGCCGGTTGATCCGGGCGTGGCGATCGCCGTTCCCGATCGGGCACTCGCGCCCCCGGAGGACATCGCGCCCGCCGTACCGGAGATAGTAGCGGATGACGACCCCCCCCATGCTGTGACCCACCAGGAGGACTTTCCCCGCGCCGGTGGCGGCGCGGATGCTCTCCACCAGGTCGGCCAGGAGGCAGGCCGTTTCGACGTTATCCCGCCGCCAGTCGTAATACCAGACGTAGAGGTTCCCCGGCCGACTCCGGTCGGCCCGGACCTCCGGCGTGTTCTCGGGGAAATCCTTGTCGGTCGGGTCGGCCGGACTCGCCCGGACATACCCCTCCGCCCACGTCAGGTGGTCCACCACGCCCTGCATCCCCCGGGCGGGCGTTTTCCGGAGCTGATCGGGATCGAAGGGAGGGGCGCCGTTCAGCGGCTTGAGGTCGGGGACGAAGCGGGGATCGCCCAGATGCGCGATGGTCTCGGCGTCGGTCCGAAGGGTGAGCAGCTCCAGGTCGAAGAGGCTGTCCCGCAGGAGGCGGCCCACTTCCCGGTTGATCCCGGGGATGAAGATGACCGGGGTCTGCTCCCAGCGGGGCGCCGCCCGGGGGCCCGGTGGCAGCTCGGGAGACGGCCCGCTGCAGGCGGCCAGGATCAGGAGGAGGGTGAGGGCCGCTCCGGCTCGCAGACGCACGGGAATGCGCATGGAACGAGATTCTAGCCGGAGAGGGCTCCCCCTGGCAACCCCGGACTCACCCCCCCGTGCTGCCCTGGGTAGCCGGGAGCAGGACCGTGAAGGCGGCCCCGAGGCCCGGGCCGGGGCTCTCGGCCCAGATGGTCCCACCGTGCAGCTCTACGAGCTGCTTGGTCAGGTTCAGGCCCAGGCCCGAGGATTGGGCCTCGGATGCCGTGTGGTGGAGCGTGACGAACGGCTGGAAGAGGCGGGGCAGGTCCCGGGCATCAATCCCGATCCCGCTGTCCTCCACCCGGATCTCGTAGTAGCGGGCCCACCGGTCGCCCGGTCCGTTCTCTCCTGCCACCAGGTCCCGGGCGACTACCTCCACCCGGACCATGCCCCCCTCCGGCGTGAACTTCAGGGCATTGCTCAGGAGATTGTAGAGGACCTGCCGGAGCTTCCCCAGATCGGCCTCGATGCGGTCCACATCGGGGCCGGCCTCGAGGTGGACCCGGATCCCCCGCTTGTGCGCCAACCCCTGCAGATGCCGGACCGATTCCCGGACCGCGTCGAGGAGGGCGAAGGAGTCCAGGGCGAGGCTCAGCCGCCCCGCCTCGAGCCGCGCCAGGTCCAGGACGTTGCGGATCAGGTCCTGGAGGTGCCGCGCGCTCTCCCCGATGTTCTCCAGGAACTCCGCCTGCCGGCCCCTGACCCGCTCGGCGTCCGGCTGCTTCAGGAGGTCGGCGAAGCCCAGGATGGCCTGGACGGGCGTCCGGAGCTCGTGGGAGGCGTTGGCCAGGAACTGGCTCCGGATCCGGAGCGCCTCCTCCGCCTGGCGGGTCCGCTCCTGGACGAGGGCCTCCAGGTCGTCCCGATGCCGCGCCAGGCTGGTGAAGAGCCGGACCGTCTCCACGGCGGCCGCCGCCTGGACGGCCAGGAAGGAGAGGAGGTCCCGCTCCAGCGGGGTCGTGAGGCGCGGGCTCTTCCGGAAAACGACCAGGATTCCCGAGACCCCATCCCCCCAGACGAGCGGCGCGGCGGCGAAGGCCCGGAGGCCCTCACTTTCCATCCAGCCACGATCCCGCCAGGCGCGCTCCGCGGCTACCTCCGGCCCCTCGACCAGGCGGTGGCTCCGGAGGAGCAGGGCTCCCAGCCCTTCGTAGGCGGGAAGGCGCTCCCCCACGAGGCGCGCGGCGACCTCCCGCCCCGCCACCGCCCGGAGCACGAAGGTCTCCTCCTCGAGGAGCCAGAGGGTCGCCAGTTCCACCCCGAGGAGCCCGGCCGCGGCCCGTGCCGCGGCCCGATAGACGGTCTCCGGGTCGGCGTGCCCCAGCATCTCCCGCGTGAGGTGGATGAGTCCCTCGAGGCGGGCGGTCTTCTCCCAGGCCTCGTGGTAGAGGGCGGCGCTCCCCGCGGCCAGGGCCACCTGGTCGGCCACGGGTGCGAGGAGCGCCAACTCCGCATCACCGAATGCGCGGCGGCGCAGCAGGAGGAGGCTCCCGCGCAACCCTTCGGCGTCTCGGAGCGGGAAGGCGGCGCCGGTCCGGAAGCCGGCGGCCAGGAGGTCGCCATCGGGGGGTGCCTGAAGGGAACGCGCCACGGCCTCGCCGGTGGCGAGCGGCAGGGCGGGCAAGCTGTCCGGAACAGTGAGGGAGGGGGAGAGGGCTGCCGGGCCCAAGCGGAGATCGGCCGCCAGGCGCAGCCCACCCGGGGCCTCCAGGAGAAAGATCGCGCCGCCCGGGGCACCGGCGGCTCGGCAGGCCGCCCGGAGAGATCCCTCGAGGACCGCTTCCAGGTTGCGGGAGGCCTGTAGGGCGGCCGCGATGGCCCGGAACGCCCGGACCTGCCGCAGCGCGGCTTCCCCCGCCGTCCCCCGCGCCCTGGGCGCCCCGTGCCCCACCCGCGCCCTCCCGGCCGCCCGGGGCGGCCGGCCGGATTCTACGGAAGCGAGTCGCCTGAGCCAAGCGGTTTTTTTTGCCGGCCGCTCTCCGGCCCGCGTGACGCCCCCGCGCGCCTGTGGTATAAGCGGGTTCGGGAGGGGCAGGGATGAAGGGGCGGGACCAATGGCGAACGCCGAGGTTCGGGACAGCGGTGGCCGCGCTCTTCCTCCTCGCCGGCTGCGGGCAGGGGGGCGGACCGCGGGCCGGGCTGGACCCGACGCTGACGCTGTTTAACTGGGCCCACTACATGGATCCGGCGGTCCTGGAGGACTTCACGAAGGAGTTCGGCGTCAAGGTGACCCTCGAGAGTTACGTCAGCAACGAGGAGCTGCTGGCGAAGCTCCAGGGGGGAACCGGCGGGTACGACATCATCGTCCCCTCGGACTACATGGTCGCCACCCTCCGCGAGCAAGGGCTGCTCGAGCCGCTCGAGGTGGAGCGGGTCCCGAACCTGAAGCACATCGAGCCGGCCTTCCGCGATGGGCCCTTCGACCCCGGCCCCGCGCACTGCGCCCCCTACCTGTGGGGGACGACGGGCATCGCCTACGATAGCGAGCGGGTCCCCGCCCCCGACTCCTGGCGCGTGCTCTGGGAGAGCCGGTACCGGGGGCGGATCAGCATGCTGAGCGACCCGCGCGAGACCATCGGGGCCGCCCTGAAGGCGCTCGGGCAGTCGCTCAACAGCACCGACCCGAAGACCCTGCGGGCGGCCGCCGACCTGCTCCGGCGCCAGAAGCCGCTGGTGAAGGTCTACACCAGCGACACGTACGCCGAGCTGCTCCTCGCCGGGGAGGTCTGGCTGGCCCACGCCTGGAGCGGGGACGTGGCCCGGGTTGCCCAGGAGAAGCCCAGCCTGAAGTACGTCCTCCCGAAGGAGGGGAGCACCATCTACATGGATCACCTCTGCATCCCGAAAGGCGCCCCCCACAAGAAGACGGCCGAGGCGCTCATCAATTATCTCCTCCGACCGGAGGTGGCGGCGCGCCTGGTCACCTTCACCCGCCATCCCAGCCCGAACGAGGGCGCCCGGGCGCTGCTGCCGCCGGCGCTCCTGAACGACCCGACAGTCCTCCCCTCCGCGGAGGCGCGGGCCCGCCTCGAGTGGATGCAGGATCTGGGGGAAACCACCCGCCTCTACGACCGGCTCTGGGCGGAGCTACGAATCCGCTAGCGGGCCCGGCGGTCCGGCCCCGGCGGGATGTCCGCCTCGAGCTGGTCCAGCCGCTCCGTGAGCGCCTCCACCGTCCCCCGGGCCGCCTGGGTGGACTCCGCGATCACCTGCCCCTTGGCCTCCAGCCCCTCGAGGAGCTCGGCCAGGTTCCGGAGCTGCTGCTCCACGCCCCGGACCCGGGCCTCGGCAATCTGGCGCGCGTCGCTGGCGTCCCCGCGCGCCCGGCTCACCTCCCGCTGCATCCCGGCGAACCGCCCCTCGAGCTCGTCCAGGCGCTCCTGGAACTCCTGCTTCAGCCTGGAAATCTCCCGATCCTTCTCCTCCAGGAGGGCCTCGGCCGCCTGGAGCGCTCCCTCCAACCGCCTCACGTGCTCCCCGGGGGAGCGAGCCGTCGCTTTGGCCGGCCGGTCCTCTGCCCGGTTTTCCCCCGGGGCAGCTCCCCGCGCCCGGACGGCCCTCGGCCGCCGCTCCGGCAGCCGTCGTCCCCCTGCCCGGCCTCGTGCGGGCCTCATCGCAGCGCTCCTCCTCTGCCCTCGCCTGGCCCCGCTACCGTGAAGGGCACGAGCGGCCTCGCGCCTCCGGCTCCATCGCCACGGGGCGCGTCGGCGGCATGAAGGTCAACTCCACCCGGGCCACGCCGAAAGCCGCGGCGCCCCGCCCGGGGACCGGAGGTCCCCCCGACGGGGCGCCGCGGGCGCTACCGTGCGGCACGCGAACAGCGCGTGCCAGATCGTTGCTACGCCGGGTCAGGGGATCCCCATACCCCCCTCCCCCTCAGCGCCGGCGGGCGGACATGTCGGTGATCCGCCCCCGGGTGAACGTGAAGCGCTTGCTCCAGTCAGAAGTCTCTCCTCCGAAGCGGACGGTGCAGTCCACCGCCAGGACGCCGGTCCCGTCCTCGACCCCGTTCTGCAGCACGCTCATGGCCAGGGTGTCCTCGCCGTACTGCTCCTTCAGGTACCGCCTGGCGGCGCCCACGAGGTCGGCTTCCGTCAGCACCGGGCCCTACCCCTCCGACTCCGAGAAGGCGATGATGATCGCGTCAATGGGGAGGATCCGGAATTCATCCTCGCCCAGATAGAAGTAGTGCCCCTCCACCCCCTCCTGCGATTCCTCGAACGCCACGATGGCCCCCATCTTCGGCATCTCCCGGAAGCTTCGGGCCGCCTCGTCGAAGCCGTCCCCCGTCTGGACGACGGTGCCGTAGCGCATCGGGTGGCCCTGGGGACAGTGCAGGGGGCTCACCCCGGGCGGCGGCTCGCCGAGCACCCGGACTGCCAGATTGATGCCGTACACCTTGAAGGGGAGCATCGTGGACCTCCTGCGTGGGGGGAACGCCGGGATTCTAGCACAGGGCGGCGGGGGAGGCCAGGGGGGTCCGCCCTGGGCGGAGGCTCAGGCCGGCCGTCTCGGGTCGACCGCCCCCTCAACGACCCGGCGGCTCGGGGTCAGCCCGGCCGGGAAGCCCCCGGGACTGCTCCGTGAACGTGGCGGCTCGGGGCGACCCGCTCCGTTATCCTCGGCGCAGCGCGTCCTTCAGCTCCCGGGCGAGGAGATCCACCGTCCCCCGGGTCCCTCCCGCCAGCTTACTCCGCCACTCCCCCTCGGTCTCGAACCGCCGATCCGTCAGTCGCTCCCCCCACGGGGCTACCGCCTGCCGGAGGCCATGGGCGTCGAAGGAATCCCCCTTCAGGTCGCGGGCTCGGGCCATGACCTCCGGGGAGACCCGCACGAAGGCCCGGAGGGCCGCGCCGGTCTTGATGCTGTACTTCTTCCCGGCCCAGGCCTTCGGGAACGCCTGGGCGACTCCCTTGAGGTAATTCAGGAAGAAGCGCTTCCCCTGGTGCTGCATCTCCCGGATCTTGGCCTCCCCGCCCACCTTCTGGAGGACCTCAAACAGATCCACCATTTCCTCGTTGAGGGCCGCCTGGGTGACCCTCCCCTTCCCCACCCCCAGCATCCGGATATCTCCGCGGAGGGGCGAGTCCTCGGCCTCGTTCAGATGGCGGATGATGTCGTGGGCGAGCGCCTGGTGCGGGTTGGCGTAGAGGCGGCGGCCCGCCAGGCTGAGGAGGTGGGACGGGTTCAGGCGGGTGTGCTTCGCGTTGATGGTGACGAAGAGTTCGACGACCTGGCGCGCATCCAGCATATCGAAGAGGACGGCCGGGACGTGCAGGTCCAGGGCCTCCTGCTCCACGGCGGCGTGCAGGGCGAGCAGCCGGTGCTGGCCGTCGAGGGCCCGGAGGACCCCCGGTTCCTCTGGGATCTGGAGCTGCCCCAGCGTCGGGGCGCTCCCCACCGGCTTGAAGGTGAGGCGCTTCTCGCTGATCATGATCACGGCGCCCGGGATGGCCGGGAGATTGCCGGCCTCCCGGCACTCCCGGTAGTACTGAAGCAGCTCCTGGATCTTCCGCCGGATGACGGGCCGCTGGTACGCGGCCTCGCTCTGCCCGATCCGCTTCTCCAGCACCTCCCAGTTGATCTGGGTCGCCCTCGCTCCGCGCCGGGAGGCCCCGGGCACCGCCCCGGCCCCCCCATAACCCAGGACCTCGAAGCGGACCAGCCGGTCAATGTCCGCGGCCGAGAAGACCGCCTGGTAGAACTCGACCCCGAATTGCCGGATACGGTGGGCGGGCACACTGATCATGGTACCCTCCTCCGGGCGAGGCACAGAGGACCGGCGGATGGGGAGAAACGTTGGTGCCAGGATAGGGCAAATGGGGGGCGGAGGCAAGGGAGGGGGGAGGGATGCGCCGGATAGGCCGGAGGGTCCCCCTAGACCTGTGCTGGGCTTATGCGAAGGGGGAGGCTCGCCCCGCCGCAGCCCGGGGGGGTATCACGCCTGCAAGGAGTGCTGCTTGCTCCGTTTCTGCTCATACAGCGCCTCATCCGCCTTGGCCAGCAGTTCCTCAATCGAACCCACCCCCTTGGGGTCGAACCGCGCGACCCCCACGCTGAATCCCAGCTCGTACCGCCGCCCGCTTCCCCCGTTCACCGCCCGAAGATTTTCTTCCAAGCGCGCCGTCATCATCTGGACGCTGTCGTCGGAGGCATGTATCCCTAGAGCAGTAAACTCGTCCCCACCCAGGCGAGCGACGACGTCGGAATCACGAAAGGTCCTCCGCAGGATCTCCGCCGTCTCGATCAGCGCCAGATCCCCTTCCTGATGGCCGAACCGATCATTGATCGCCTTGAAGCCGTCGAGGTCCACGAAGATGAGCCACAGCGCCCTTTTCGTCCGCCGCGCGACCTTCAGGTGCTGCCGCGCGTGCGCGAAAAAACCGCGCCGGTTGTACAATCCCGTCAGCTCGTCCACATGGGCGAGACTCCGCAGCGCCATCTGCATCCGGTGTCGATGGAGCGCCACTTCGACGGCCGCATGCAAACTGCGCTCATCGAAGGGCTTGACGAGATAGCCGAACGGCTCCGTCACCTTCGCTCGGCGCACCGTCTGCTCATCCGCATACGCGGTGAGATAGACGACCGGGATATCGAGGCGATCGCCGATTTCCTGGGCGGCCGCCACGCCATCGAGACGCCCCTTCAATTTGATATCCATCAGCACCAGATCCGGGTGCGTCGCGGCCGCTTTTTCTATCGCCTCTTCTCCGGACGTCGCAATCACCGGCACGCCGTACCCCAGCATCCGCAAGGTCTGCTGCAGATCTTTTGCGACGATGTTCTCGTCTTCGACAACCAGAATCTGCGTGTGCCCCACCGTCGAACTCCCTTCTGTCAACCCTCCAATCCCGGGAACCCCATCGTCACCTGCACCCCCCTGTCGCTCCGATACTCCACACTCCCCCCCAGCTGATCGACCAGGGTGGAGACCAATTGCAGCCCCGACGACTTGGCGTTTCGAACGTCCAGATCGGCCGGAAATCCCACCCCGGTATCCTGGATGATGAGTTCGCACTTCCCGCCACCGTCACGGTGGAAGTCGATCCGAATCTCGCCTCTCGTTCCCGCCGGGAAGGCGTGTTTGAGCGCATTCGCGACCAGCTCGTTGATGATGAGCCCGCACGGAATGGCCTTCTCCGCCCCCACCAGCACCTCGTCGGCGTGAATGTGCAGGTCGACCGCCTCGCGCTCGACGGCGTACGAGCGGCACAGATGCGCGACGAGCCGCGGGACGTATTCCCCGAAATTGACCTTGGCCAGATCCTCCGAGGCATACAGGATCTCATGGATCAGGGCCATGGACCTGATGCGGGTCTGGCTCTCCGCGAACAGCCTCCGCGCCTGCGTGTCCTTCACGGAGGCGGCCTGCAAGTTGAGCAGGCTCGAGACGAGCTGCAAATTGTTCTTCACGCGGTGATGGAGTTCCTTGAGGAGGACCTCCTTCTCGTTCAGCGACCGCGTGATCTGCTCCTGGGAGTGCCTGCGCTCGCTGCTGTCGCGCGTCACCTGCACGAAGTTGCGGAGGCCTCCGCGGCCATCGTAGAGGGGCGTCAGA
>DASYVA010000111.1 GCA_036000645.1 Candidatus Methylomirabilis sp. | reverse complement strand
TAGAGGTTGCTGACGTGCAGCAGCCGCCGGGCCTGCTCCGTCATGGCCCGCAGGAGGCGCGGGTGGCCGTGGCCCAGGGCGCAGACGGCGATCCCGGCCACGAAGTCCAGGTAGGCCTTCCCGTCGGCATCCCACACCCGGCACCCCTGCCCCCGGACCAGGGCGATGGGGTATCGGGCGTAGGTGTTGGCGACGTACTTCCCGGTGAGGGCGATGATCTCCTGGTTGGTCACACCGGCTCCTTGCCTGCTCCGCGCGCAGGCCGACCCTCCCCTACTGGAAGACCTCGGTCCCGACGCCCTCGGCGGTGAACAGCTCCAGCAGGAGGGCGTGAGGGACCCGGCCATTGATAATGTGGGTCTTCCGGACGCCCCCCTCGAGGGCCCGGAGGCAGGCCCGGACCTTGGGGAGCATCCCTTGCCCGATGACCCCATCCTCGATGAGCTTCTCCACGTCGTCCCGGCTGAGGGTGGGGTAGAGCTTCCCGGTGAGGTCCAGGATGCCATCGGTATCGGTCAGGAGGATGAGCTTCTCCGCCGCCAGGGCCGCCGCGATCTCCCCCGCCGCCAGGTCGGCGTTGATGTTGTAGGTCACCCCCTGCTCGTCCACCCCCGTGGGGGCCACGATCGGGATGAACCCCCCCTCCTCCAGCGTCCGCAGGATCCGGGGGTTGATCCCCGCGACCTCCCCCACCAACCCGAGGTCGATGACCTCGGTGTTCGCGCCCTTGCCCCTCACGGGAGCGCTCTTCCGGGCGCGGATCAGCCCGCCGTCCTTCCCGGAGAGCCCCACCGCCGGCCCACCCTTCCGGTTCATCAGGGTGACGAACTCCTGGTTGATGCCCCCCACCAGAACCGTCTCGACGATCCGCATGGTAGGCTCGTCCGTCACCCGGAGGCCGTCGATGAAGGTGGGGGTGAGCCCGGCCTGGGCCATCGCCTCGCCGATCTGGGGCCCCCCCCCGTGCACGACCACGGGGCGCATCCCGACGTAGCGCATGAGGACGATGTCGGCCACCACGCTTTCCTTGAGGGCGGCGTCGGTCATGGCGGCGCCCCCGTACTTCACCACGATGGTCTTCCCCCAGAAGGCGCGGATATAGGGGAGGGCCTCGGTGAGGACCTGCGCCTTGGCGATGCCGGCGGCGTCCACGGGTCCTCCCGGCCGGCTCAGCCGGCCTCCTGCAGGCGTTTCTCCAGCTCCCGGTTGGCCCGGCGGAGCTCCTGATTGGTGTGGGCCAGCTCCTCCACGCTCCGGGTGAGCTGCTGGAAGAGCTGCGCGTTGGCCAGCGCCAGCGAGACCAGGCAGGAGAAGGTGACGAAGAGGGCCATGTCGTACTCGTCGAAGGACTCGCCCGAGCGCTTGTTGTTGGCGTTCAGCACCCCCACCGTCTTCCCGTTCACCTTGACCGGGACGCTCATGAGCGACCGCGTCGTGTAGCGGGGGTAGAAGCGGGACTCGCTGAAGACGGACTCCTGCCGGATGTCCTTGATCAGGAGGGGCTCCCCCTTCCGGGCCACCCGACCGGCGATCCCGTCCCCCACCTTCGGCCGGGCGCCCTGGATCACATCCTCGCTGATGCCGCGAGCCACGGCGATGCGGAGGGTCTGGGTGGCCTCGTCCACCAGCATCAGGGAGACGATCTCCACCTCCAGAACCTCCGCGATGAAGTCGATGACCCGCTGGAAGAGGACCTGGTTGTTCTGGAGGAACTCCCCCAGGACATCCCACCGGACCAGGTCGGCCAGGGCGAGGGCGCTGGCCTGCAGTTTTGCGACCTGGGCCTGGCGTCGCTGTCCGGCCTGGCTGCTCTTCGCGAGGAGGACCGCGCGCCCCACCGTGTGCGTCAGTTCCTCCAGGTTGACCGGCTTGCTCACGACGTCGAAGGCCCCGTCCTCCACGGCGGTGATCGCCCGCTCCGGGGTCCGGTACCCGGTGACCATGATGACGGGCAGCTCGGGCCGATCCCGCTTGATCCGGCGCAGGACCTCCATCCCGTCGAGGCCCGGCATGACGAGGTCGAGGAGGACCGCGTGGACCGGCTCGGTCCCCAGGGTCTTCAGCCCCTCCTCCCCGCTCCCGGCCGCCAGGACCCGGTAACCCTCCTTGGCCAGGTGGTCCGCCACCAGCGTGCGGAAGAGCCGTTCGTCGTCGATGATCAGGACGCACTCGCTCACAGGATGTACCGGCTCAGGTCCTCGTTTCGGACCAGCTCCTGCAACCGCTCCCGGACGTAGGCCGCGCTCACCTCCACGCGGACGCCGGGCATGTGGGGCGCCTCGAAGGAGACCTCGTCGAGCAGCCTTTCCATGATGGTGTAGAGCCGCCGCGCCCCGATGTTCTCCGTCGCCTCGTTGACCCCGGTGGCGATGGCCGCGATCTCCTCCAGGGCGTCCTTGGTGAAGTCCAGCGTCACCCCCTCCGTCTGCAACAGGGCCGTGTACTGCTTGGTCAGGGCGTGCTCCGGCTCCGTCAGGATCCGGACGAAGTCCGCGCGGGTCAGGGGCTGCAGCTCCACCCGGAGCGGGAAGCGGCCCTGCAGCTCGGGGATCAGGTCCGCGGGCTTGGCCGCGTGGAAGGCCCCGGCGGCGATGAAGAGGATGTGGTCGGTCCGGACCATCCCGTACTTGGTGGGGACCGTGGACCCCTCCACGATGGGGAGGAGGTCGCGCTGCACCCCCTCCCGGGAGACGTCGGGGCCGACCGTCCGCTCCCGCCCGGCGATCTTGTCGATCTCGTCCAGGAAGATGATGCCGGCGTTCTCCACCCGCCGGACGGCGTCCGCCACGACCTCGTCCATGTCGATGAGCTTGCCCGCCTCCTCCTGGGCCAGCAGGCGGCGGGCCTCCCGGACCTTGACCTTGCGTCGCTTGACCCGGCCCGGCAGCAGGTTCCCCAGCATCTCCTGGAGGTTCACGTCCATCTGGCCCATCCCCGCCCCCGGGAAGAACTCCACCATGGGGAAGGCCTTGTCCTTCAGCTCGAGCTCCACCCCCCGGTCCTCCAGGATCCCGTCCCGGAGCATCTTCCGGAACTTCTCCCGGGTCTCCTGGCCCGGCGGGGGAGCCGCCGGTTCGAACCCCGGGGCGACGGGGCGGACGGCGGGGAGGAGGAGATCCAGGAGGCGCTCCTCGGCCAGCTCCTCGGCCCGCCCCTCCACGCTCTTCGCCCGTTCCCCCTTCACCATGTTGACGGCCAGGTCCGTCAGGTCCCGGATCATGGACTCCACGTCCCGGCCCACGTAGCCCACCTCGGTGTACTTGGAGGCCTCCACCTTCAGGAAGGGGGCGTCGGCCAGCCGGGCCAGCCGGCGCGCGATCTCCGTCTTCCCCACCCCCGTCGGCCCGATCATGATGATGTTCTTCGGCGCCACCTCGTCCCGCAGCTCGGGGGAAAGCTTCTGGCGGCGCCAGCGGTTGCGCAGGGCGATGGCCACGGCCCGCTTCGCCTCCCGCTGGCCGATCACGTACTTGTCGAGCTCGGCGACGATCTGGCGCGGCG
>DASYVA010000110.1 GCA_036000645.1 Candidatus Methylomirabilis sp. | reverse complement strand
CCTCCTCGATGCGACCCGCCCCTACCCGGGCGTCCCCGAGGCGCTCCAGGCCCTCAGCCACAAGGCCATGGCGGTGGCCACCAACAAGCCTCAGGGCTACGCCCTGACCATCCTGGAGGGGCTCGGCCTCCACCACCACTTCCGTCTCATCCTGGGAGGCGACAGCACCCCCCACAAGAAGCCGCACCCGGCCCAGGCGGAGGCCATCCTGGCCGCTGTCGGCCTGCCCCCCGCCGCCGCCCTCATGGTGGGGGACAGCCCGCAGGACGTGGCCATGGCCCGCGCCGCCGGCTGCAGCGCCTGCGCCGTGACCTACGGCCTGCGGTCCCGGGAGGAGCTGGCCGCCGCCGCCCCCGACTTCCTCCTCGATGATCTCCGGGACCTCCCCCGCCGGATCCGCTGAGGGGGTCGAAAAACCGCAACGCCCCCGGATGGGGGCGTCGGTCGGCGCGGGGCCGTCTCGCAGGCGGGTCAGTTCCCGATATCCAGCTCGTGGACGTAGATGGTCCCGGCGACGATCAGGTGGGCCCTGATCTCCTTCGCGTAGATGGTCCCGGCGGCCACGACCGGTGCCTCCAGCTTTTCGTGGCGGAAGGCCCCCTTGAGCTTCCCGCTCCGGATGACGGTGCCCCGAATCGCCGCCGCCTTGATCTCGTCGGCGTAGATGACCTCCGCCCGGACCTCGCCCGCGCGGATCTCCTTGACCGAGAGTAGCTCGGGCGCCGGTCCAGGCGGTGGCGCGACCACGAGGCACCCGGCGAGCAGGGCCAGGCCCGCAAGCCCCACGAGCAGACCGCATCGCATGGTGGCTCTCCCTGCCGCCTAGTCGCCCGCGTGGCTCACCGTGAAGATGAGGGTGCTCTTCCCGAGGCCGATCTCATCCAGGTGCTTGAGCTGGGCCTCGGCGACCTTGGTCCCGTTCAGGTAGGTCCCGTTGGTGCTCCGCAGGTCCCGCAGGAAGTAGGTGTTGCCCACGATCTCGAGCGAGGCGTGGGAGCCGGAGACCTCGGGGTCGTTCAGGATGAGGTCTCCCGTCTTCCGGCCGATGATCACCCGGTCCTTCGTGACGGGATAGGTCTTCCCGCCATCCGGGCCGGCCTGGATGACCAGGGAGATCCGCACCGCCGAGGCCGCGCTCAGGGGTGCGCCAGAAGCGGTGGGGATCCGCCCGACGATGGTGGATTCGGGCCCCCCCCGGCCTCGCGTCTCGCTGGGGGACGGGACCGGGAGCGGCCCCTGGCACTTCTTGCACGTGAGTCCCCCCCGGGGGATCCGAGCCTCCTCCACCTTGTACTTCGCCCCGCAGTGCCCGCACTCGATGATCACGGCTGCCTCCCTGGGGATCCGGGAATCGTCGCGGCGCCTCGTCTCCCGTCACCTGGCTTTCTGGTGGAATCCCGGGCAGAAGACCCGCTCGGGGGCGAGAGCCTCTGGAGGGACTAGCAGGGGGCGTGCCAACTAGGCGTCAGTGCAGGAAATTGGCGTTGACGCTCCCCCGGGGCGCTTCTAGAATCCCTTGAGGATGCGGCGCACAGTCGGGCGGGAGAGGAAGGCTCCGGGCAGGGACCAGCGGGGACTCGGCCGAACGGGAGGACCGCAAGCGGCGAGCCGACAGCGGATCCGGCCGGATGCGAGGGCCGCGGCCCGGCGGATCCTGGATCGGCTGAGCCGGCACTACCCGGATGCCCGCGTGGAGCTCGAGTACTCGACCCCCCTGCAACTGCTGGTGGCGACGATCCTCTCGGCCCAGTGCACGGACG
>DASYVA010000109.1 GCA_036000645.1 Candidatus Methylomirabilis sp. | reverse complement strand
GTGCGCGGCGGTCCAGCGCTCGGCCGTCGGGTGCACGGCGACGTCGAGGGTGGCTTTGGCGACATCGATGCCGACAAACACGGGGGGCTCTACCATGCGGTCCTCCTCCTGAGTGCCCGGCCTTGCACGATGCGGGCTCGGGGGCCCTGGCGACTGTCCGGGCTGTGCAGGGAGGGGACGGGACGACCCACGCTCACGTACGGTCTCCGGCGACCGGAGGCGAATCGGTCTGTCCCGTCCCGTTAGCGGCCGCATTCTAGCACTGGGAGCTCTACGTGGAAGATACAAGGCGACGTCAGTTGGCCCGGCACTAGGCAGGGGACGGGATGCTCCAGCCGAAGCGGGTGAAGTTCCGGAAGCAGCAGCGGGGCAGGCGCTCGGGCATCGCCACCCGCGGCGCCACCCTGACGTTCGGGGAGTACGGCCTCAAGGCGCTCGAGGCGGCCTGGGTCACCAACCGGCAGATCGAGGCGGCCCGGCGGGCCATCACGCGCTACGTGAAGCGGGGCGGCCGGGTCTGGATCCGGATCTTCCCGGACAAGCCCGTCACGGCCAAGCCGGCCGAGACCCGGATGGGGAAGGGGAAGGGGGCCCCGGCGGGGTGGGTGGCCGTGGTGAAGCCCGGCCGGATCCTCTATGAGATGGAGGGGGTGACGGAGGAGGAGGCCCGCGCGGCCATGCGGCTCGCGGCGCACAAGCTCCCCATCGCCACCCGCTTCGTGGCCCGGCGGCGCCACGCGGAGTAATGGCATGACCGCGCAGGAGCTGCGGGAACTGACGGAGGCGGAGTTGGCGGAGAAGGTCCGGGCCTTCCGGGAGGAGCTGTTCCGCCTCCGGCTCCGGGCGTCGGTGAGCCAGCTCGAGAATCCGATGCGGATCCGGGTGCTGCGCCGCGACCTGGCCCGGATCGCCACCGTGCTGCGGGAGCGCGCCCGCGGGGCCGCGCCGACGGGGAAGGGGAAGGCCTAGCCATGGACGAGGCACCACGCGGGCGCCGCAAGACGGTGGTGGGGACGGTGGTGAGCGACCGGATGCAGAAGACGGTGGTCGTGGCCGTGGAGCGGGTCTTTCGGCACCCCGACTACAACAAGCTGGTCCGGCGCCGGACGAAGGTCAAGGCCCACGACGAAGAGCGAGCGTGCAAGGTGGGGGATCGGGTCCTCCTCGCGGAGACCCGGCCTCTCAGCCGCGACAAACGGTGGCGCGTCGTGGAGATCGTCCAGAAGGCCGTCTAGTGGAGGAGAGGGGAGCCTGAGCACCAGAGAGACGCGCGCGCGCCGTTCCTCCCTCTCTGCCGGGCCTGCTGGAGTCCGGGGGGGCTGGACCGGCCGAGGCGGCCGCCCGGCACGCGGAAGGGATCCTGGCGATGATCGGCCTGCGTACCATTCTGGATGTGGCGGACAACTCCGGGGCGAAGCGCATCTCCCTCATCAAGGTCCTGGGGGGGTCGGCCAAGCGGTACGCGCGCCTGGGGGACGTGATCGTGGCCAACGTGAAGGAGGCGGTCCCCGAGGGGACCGTGAAGAAGGGGAACGTGGTGAAGGCGGTCGTGGTCCGGACGGTGAAGGAGCACCGGCGCCTCGACGGGTCCTACATCAAGTTCGACCGGAACGCCGCCGTCCTGATCAACGAGCACAACGACCCGGTGGGAACTCGGATCTTCGGCCCGGTCGCCCGCGAACTCCGGGAGCACAAGTTCATGAAGATCGTGTCGCTGGCCCCCGAAGTGATCTAGGAGGCGCGGGAGGCCCATGGCCAAGTTCGAGGTCCTGGCGGTCCGGAAGAACGACCTGGTCCAGGTCATCGCCGGGAAGGACAAGGGGAAGCGCGGGAAGGTGATCCGGGTCATCCCGAAGACCCAGCGCATCCTGGTGGAGAAGCTCAACCTGGTCAAGCGCCACGTGAAGCCGGGCCGGATGAGCCAGCAGGGGGGGATTCTGGAGCGGGAAAACCCGCTGGACGTCTCGAACGTCCTGGTGGTGTGCGCCAAGTGCGACAAGGCGGTCCGGACGGGGCGCTCCTTCCTGGCGGACGGGCGGAAGGTCCGGGTCTGCAAGGGGTGCGGGGAGATCATCGACTGATGGCGGAGCCGGCGGAGAAGAAGGGGAAGCGCGAACCCAAGGGGAAGCCGGCGGCCCCGCCGGCCCCGCCGGCCCCGGCGGCGCCGGCGGTCCCGCCCCGCCTTCGGGAGCGGTACCGCCAGGAGATCGTTCCGGCCCTGATGAAGCAGTTCCAGTATACGAACCCCCTCCAGGTCCCGCGGCTGGAGAAGGTGGTCCTGAACATGGGACTGGGGGAGGGAGTGGCGAACACCAAGGTGATCGATACGGCCGTGGAGGAGCTGGCCGCGATCACGGGCCAGCGGCCCGTGGTCACCCGGGCGAAGAAAGCGGAGGCCGGCTTCAAGCTCCGGGCCGGCATGGCGATCGGGGCCAAGGTGACGCTGCGGGGAGATCGGATGTACGAGTTTCTGGACCGCCTGCTGAGCGCGGCCCTCCCCCGCATCCGGGACTTCAAGGGGCTCCCGCCCAAGTCCTTTGACGGACGGGGGAACTACGCCCTGGGGGTCCGGGAGCAGCTGATCTTCCCTGAAATCCGCTACGAGAAGGTGGAGGCGACCCGGGGGATGGACATCTGCGTCGCGACCAGCGCTCGGACGGACGAAGAGGCGCGAGCGCTCCTGGAGCAGCTCGGCTTCCCCTTCCGGAAGTAGTCGGGCGGGCGGGAGACGTATGGCCAAGAAATCGCTGGTCCTGAAGGCGCAGCGGGAGCCCAAGTTCAAGGTCCGGAAGTACCATCGCTGCCGGATCTGCGGGCGCCCGCGCGGGTACCTCCGGCGGTTCGAGATGTGCCGCATCTGCTTCCGGATGCTGGCCCTCCGAGGGGAGATCCCGGGCGTCATCAAGGCCTCCTGGTAGAATCCGGCGGGTCCGTGCCCCCGCGCGCCGGCGCGCGTGGGGGGCAGGGGCACCGCCTGGGCGGAGCGCGCATGAGCATGACGGACCCGATCGCGGATATGCTGACCCGGATCCGGAACGCGAGCCGGGCGCTGCACGACCGCGTGGACATTCCTGCCTCGCGGATCAAGGTCCAGATCGCCCGGGTCCTGAGGGAGGAGGGCTTCATCCGGAACTACCGGCTCATCGAGGGCGGGAAGCAGGGGGTCCTCCGCGTTTACCTCAAGTACGGCCCAGAAAACATGCGGGTGATCACCGATATCCAGCGGGTGAGCCGCCCCGGCCTCCGGGTCTACACCGGGGCCGGCAAGCTCCCCCGGATCCGGAGTGGCCTGGGCGTCGCCATTGTCTCCACCTCCAAGGGCCTCATGACAGACCGCGCGGCCCGGGAGGGAAAGGTCGGGGGCGAGGTCCTCTGCGCCGTGTGGTAGGAGGAGAAGCGTGTCGCGCATCGGACGCCTCCCGGTCCCGATTCCCGAGAAGGTCAAGGTCGCCGTGCTGGACCGGACCGTGCACGTGGAGGGGCCGAAGGGCAAGCTGAGTCTGTCGGTCCCCCCGGACATCACGGTGGAGGTGGTCGAGGGGAAGGTCGTCTGCCGCCGGCCCTCCGACGAGAAGCGGCACCGGGCGCTGCACGGCCTCACCCGGGCGCTCGTGGCCAACATGGTCACCGGCGTCACGGCCGGCTTCCGCCGGAAGCTGGAGATGGTGGGGGTGGGCTACCGGGCCGCCGTCCAGGGGCGGACCCTGACCCTCTCCGTCGGGTACTCCCGACCGGTGGTCTACGCGGTTCCGGCGGGGATCGCGGTGGAGGTGGAGAACCAGACGCTCGTCACCGTTTCCGGGTCAGATAAGCAGCTGGTGGGGGCGGTGGCGGCCAAGATCCGCTCCTTCCGGAAGCCGGAGCCCTACAAGGGCAAGGGGATCAAGTACCTGGAGGAGCGGATCCGCCGCAAGGCCGGGAAGACGGGCGCCTAGCTCTCTCCCGGGTATGGAGCGTCCCATGGGTAACGCCAGAGCCATCGCCCTCGCGCGCCTCAAGCGCCACCGCCGGGTCCGGAAGAAGGTGGTCGGGCGGCCGGAGCGTCCGCGCCTGTCGGTCTTCAAGAGCGCCCGCCACATCTACGCCCAGATCATCAATGACCTGCAGGGTCGGACGCTCGTCGCCGCCTCCACCCTCTCCCCGGAGCTCAAGGGGAAGGAGAAGGTCGGGAAGAAGACCGTCCAGGCGAAGCGGGTGGGGGAGTTGCTGGCGGAGCGGGCGCTGGCCGCCCAGATCCGGCAGGTGGTTTTCGACCGGGGCGGCTACCGCTTCCAGGGCCGCGTGAAGGCCCTCGCCGCGGGGGCCCGGGAGAAGGGGCTGCAGTTCTAGCACGGCAGAGGAGAGGGACGTGCCGAGAAAGAGCACCGAAGGGCTGAACCTGGTGGAACGGGTGATCGACATCAACCGGGTCGCCAAGGTGGTGAAGGGCGGCCGGCGGTTTTCCTTCAGCGCCCTGGTGGCGGTCGGGGACATGGCGGGACACGTGGGGCTGGGCCTGGGGAAGGCCAACGAGGTGCCGGAGGCGATCCGGAAGGGGATCGAAGCGGCCAAGAAGGACCTGGTCGCGATCCCCCTCCTGAACCAGACCCTCCCGCACGAGATCCTCGGGAAGTACGGGGCGGGGCGGGTCGTGCTCAAGCCGGCGGCTCCGGGGACCGGGATCGTCGCGGGTGGGGCGGCCCGGGCGATCCTCGAGGCGGTCGGGGTCCGCAATGTCCTCTCCAAGTCCCTGGGGAGCAACAACCCCCACAACGTGGCCAAGGCCACCATCATGGGGCTGCGGCAGCTGCGGGCTCCCGAGGATGTGGCCCGTCTCCGGGGGCGGGGGGCGGAGGCTCCCGCGGCAGGGGCGGAGGCAGGCCGTGACTGAGGCGGCGGGGCGGCTCAGGATCACCCTGGTCCGGAGCGTCATCGGCCACCCCCGGGACCAGCGGGTGGTGGTCCGGGCCCTCGGGCTGCGCCGCATCCGGCAGACCGTGACCCGCCAGGACACCCCCGTCCTCCGGGGCATGCTCACCCGGGTCGCGCACCTGGTGCGGGTGGAGGCGGGCGGGCTCTGAGACGCTCCCCGCGGGATGTGTTCGCATGCGATTGCACACGTTGAAACCGGCCCCCGGGTCCCGGAGGCCGCGTAAACGGGTTGGACGGGGACCGGGTTCTGGGCACGGCCAGACCTCCGGCCGGGGGGACAAGGGGCAGAAGGCCCGGTCCGGGCCGAAGCTCCGCCCCTGGTTCGAGGGGGGGCAGATGCCCCTGACCCGGCGGCTGCCCAAGCGCGGGTTCACCAATGTCTTCCGGAAGACCTACGCCCTGGTCAACCTCCGGACGCTCGAGCAGCGGTTCGAAGCCGGCAATGAGGTCACGCCCCAGGTCCTCCTGGAGCGCGGCCTCATCGCCGCCCTGCGGGACGGGGTCAAGGTGCTGGGGGAGGGGAGCTTGACGAAGGCGCTCACGGTGCAGGCCCATCGCTTCTCCCGGAGCGCCGCGGAGAAGATCGCGGCGGCCGGGGGCTCGGCGATGGTCATCGGGGCATGATCAGTCAGACGGCCAACATCTTCCGGGTCCCGGAGCTCCGCAAGCGGGTCATCTTTACCTGCGTGCTCCTCATCGTCTACCGGATCGGCTCCCACGTCCCGACGCCCGGGATCGACGCGCAGGCGCTGACGGCCCTCTTCGACCAGGTGGGCGGGACCCTCTTCGGCTTCTTCGACCTCTTCTCGGGAGGGGCGCTGCGCCGGCTCTCCATCTTCGCCCTGGGCATCATGCCCTACATCAGCGCCTCCATCATCCTGCAGCTGCTGGCGGTGGTCATCCCGGCCCTGGAGCGGCTCAGCAAGGAGGGGGAGGCGGGGCGGCGGCGGATCA
>DASYVA010000108.1 GCA_036000645.1 Candidatus Methylomirabilis sp. | reverse complement strand
GTACGCCTCGGTGAAGGCCGTGACGCTCGGCTCCTCCAGGGCCTCGGTGAGCGTCCCGACCGGGCCGATGGAGCCGGCGATGAAGACCTCCCGGCCCGCGATCTCCCGGGCCTCCCGGGCGAGCTTGACGCCCCGCTGGTTGATCTCCACGGTCTTGTCGGCCAACCCGTAGGCGGTCAGCTTGACCCGGTTGGCCCCGAAGGTGTTGGTCTCGATGATCTGGGCCCCGGCCGTGATGTACTCCAGGTGGATTTTGAGGACGCTCTCGGGGTGGGTGAGGTTCACCTCATCCGTGCAGCGGAGATGCCCGAAGGTCTGGTAGAGCATGGAGCCCATCGCCCCGTCGCAGACCAGGACGGTGTCGCGGAGGGCCTCCAGGACGCCTGACATCTCGGTGCCTTTCGCAGCCGCTCGCCGGCGGCGCATCTGCGACCCTAGCCCAGGCGCCTGGCTCTGTCAATGCGCGGAGGATCCCGAGGATGCGGCGCGGACCCGGCGGTGCTCGAAGAGGTGGTAGAGCACCGGGATGAAGACGAGGGTGAGGAGCGTGGAGACGGCCAGCCCGCCGATGACGGCGGTGGCGAGCGGGGCGTTCGCCTCTGCCCCCTCGCCGAGGGCGAGGGCCATCGGGAGGAGGCCGAGGATGGTGGTCAGGCTCGTCATGAGGATGGGGCGCAGGCGGGCCCGGCCGGCGCGGAGGATGGCGGCCTCGAGCGGCACTCCCTCACGCCGGCGCAGGTTCACGGTGTCCACCAGGAGGATGGCGTTGCTGACCACGATCCCCACCATCATGATCACCCCGATGAACGAGATGACGCTCAGGGTCGTCCCCGTGAGGAGCAGAGCCCAGATCACGCCGATGACCCCCAGGGGGACCGAGAACATGATGATGAAGGGATGCAGGAGGGAGCGGTACTGGGAGGCCAGGACCATGTAGATGAGGGCGACCGCCATGAGGAGGGCGAGGGCCAGGTTTCGGAACGCCTCGGCCTGCTCCACCCGGGCGCCCGCCAGTCGGACGACGAAGTCCTTGGGCCTCTCCACGCCGGCGAGGCCGGCCTCGATCTCGGTGGCGATGCTCCCGAGGTCGCGGCCGGCCGTGTTGGCTACCACCCGGATCACGCGCTGCTGGTACTTCCGCTCGATCTGCGTGGGGGAGGTTTGGCGGAGAACCTGGGCCACGTTCGAGAGGGGGATCTGGCGGCCGTTGGCCGTGAGTGTGATGTGGTTCAGGTCCGTAATCTGCTGCCGGTCGGGCTCCTGGAGCCGGACCAGGACGTTGTGCTCGCGCCCCGTGACCGGATCCACGTAGAGGGAGGCCTCGTAGCCGCCGATGGCCGTCTGGACGGTGGTCGCCACCTGGGAGGCAGTGAGCCCCAGGGTGGCCAGGCGCTGGTGGTCCACCGCCACGCGGAGCTCCGGGAGCCCCTCCTCCCGGCTCACCTGGACGTCCGCGACGCCTCGGATCCCCCGCAGGAGGGTGGCGACCTCCACCGCCAGCCGGCTCCCCGTGGCCAGGTCGTAGCCCTGGATCTCCACCACGATCGGCTCCTCGGCCCCGAAGGTGATGAGGCGCGAGACGAGGCCGCCCGTGACCATGGTGACGCTCCCACCGGGGACGCGGGGGAGGCGGGGCCGGAGCGCGGCCATGATCTCGTCCGCCGAGCGGCCCCGCTCTGCCAGGGGGACCAACCGGATCCGCATAAAGCCGGTGTGGGGCCCGGCAGCGCGGCCGCTGAAGATGGCGCTCCGCCCGCGGCCCGAGCCGACCCGGGCGAACATCGAGCGCAGTTCGGGCACGTCTTCCAGAACCAGCGCCTCGATGGCCGTGACCGTCTTGGCCGTCTCCTCGAGGCGGGTCCCGGCGGGGAGGCGCACCGTGATCCCGAACTCCCCTTCGTCCGAGGGCGGGAAGAACTCGGTGCCGATGAGCGGGATCGCGGCCAGGCTGAGGAAGAGGGCGGCGGCGGTCCCGCCGACCACCTGCCATCGGCGCGCCAGCGCCCAGGCGATCAGCGCCTGGTACGCGGCATCGAGCCGGGCGAAGGCGTCCTCGCTCCGGGCGAAGACGTTGCGGAGCCAGCCGGGCCCCTCGGCCACCCGTTGGGGCCGGAGGAACTTGGCCGTGAGGATCGGGACGAGCGTGAGCGATTCGAAGAGGGAGGCCATGAGCGCCAACCCCACCGTGAGGGCCAGCTGCCAGAAGAGGACCGCCGCCACCCCCTGGACGAAGGCGATGGGCAGGAACACGATGACCGAGGTGACGGTGGCGGCGATGATGGCCCGGCTCACCTCGGTTGCCCCGTGCTCGGAGGCGGTCCGGGGGTCCTCCCCCGCCTCCAGCCGCCGGGAGATGTTCTCCAGGACCACGATCGAGTCGTCCACAAGCCGGCCGACGCCGAGCGCGAGGCCCCCGAGCGTCATGATGTTCAGGGTCATCCGGTTGAAGTACATGAGGACGAAGGTGGTGGTGATGGAGATGGGGATTGAAAGAGCGATGATCGCCGTGCTCCGGAGGTTCCGGAGGAAGACCAGGATGATGCCGACGGCGAGGAGGCTCCCGAGGATCGCCTCCATCTGGAGCGTCCGAATGGCCCGCCGAATGAAGGTGGACTGGTCGCTCACGACCTCGAGGGTGATGCCCGGCGGCAGGTCCTGGCGGATCCGGGGGAGTTCGCGCAGAATCGCGTCCACCACGGCCACCGTGTTGCTGCCGGGCTGCTTCTGGACGCCGAGGATCAGGCCGGCCCCGGCGTTCACGGTCACGGCGGTCTGGGTCTCCTCGAACCCGTCCCGGACCCGGCCGACGTCCCGGATCCGCACCGGAACGCCGCCCCGGTGGCCGACGACCAGGTCCTGCAGGTGCTGGACCTCGAGCGGCCGGCCGATCGTCCGGACCGTGTAGTCCCGCGTGCCGGCCTTCAGGTTCCCGCCTGGGGCGTCGAGGTTTCCCGTCCGGAGCGTCTGGAGGACCTGGTCGAGCGAGAGGCCGGCTCCCTTCAGGCGGGCCCGTTCCACCTCGACCTGGATCTCCCGCACCTGTCCGCCGAAGACGTTGGCCGCGGCGACGCCGGGGAGGGTCTCGAGGCGCGGCGCGACGAAGTCCTCGGCCAACTCGCGGAGCTTCCAGGGGTCCAGGCTGCCGGCGATGGCGAGCGTGATGACCGAGACCTGCGAGGGGTCGAACTTGACGATGACAGGCTGCTTGGTCTCGGCCGGAAGGCGGTCCAGGATCTGGTTCACGTTCTGCTGGATGTCGATGGCAGCCGCGTCCAGGTTGGTCCCCCAGGTGAACTCGATGACCACCACCGAGATCCCCTCCCGGGAGTAGGAGGAGACGAAGCGGACGTTGGTGATCCGGCTCACCGCCTTCTCGATGGGGCGGGTCACGGTGGTCTCGATGTCGGCGGGGCTGGCCCCCGTGTACTCGGTGACGACGGTAGCGACGGGGTAACTGACGTCCGGGAAGAGGTCGATGGCCAGGTGGGTGAAGGCCAGGACCCCCAGGCCCACAAACGCGAGCGTGACCATCACGCGGGCAATGGGGTTCTCCAGGGAGCCCCGGATCAGGTTCACGGGTTCGCGCTCCCCTCGAGGAGGCGGACGGCCGCCCCGTCGCGGAGGCCCTGCTGTCCGGCCACCACGACGGCCTCGCCGCCCGAGAGCCCCTGCCGGATCTCGATGAGGGTCCCCTGGAGGTACCCGGTCTCGACCGGGCGCCGCTTGGCGGTCCCCCCCTCCCCCACGACGAAGACCGCCGCCGCCCCGCCCTCCTCCAGCACCGCCTCGCTGGGGACCAGGATGCCTTCCCGTGTGAGGAGGGTGACCTCGGCCCGCGCGAACATGCCGGGGAGGAGGAGCCCCTCCGGATTATCCGCGTGGATCTCGGCGGCCAGCGTCCGGCTCAGCGGGTCCAGGGCGGAGTTGATCCGGGCCACGCGCCCCGGGAACGTCCGGCCGGGGAAGGCGTCCACCCGGATCACGGAGGAGGAGCGCGGGGTGAGCAGGGGGGAATCCCGCTCCGGGACGGCCAGAAGCACCTTGACCGTCTGGAGCGAGACGAGCGTGGCGACCGGGGCGCTGGGGCCGACGGTAGCCCCGGGGTCCACCAGGCGCCGGGTGATGTGGCCGGCGAAGGGGGCCCGGATGGCGCTGTAGTCGAGGAGGGTGCGCTGCTGGGCGAGGACGGCCTCGGCCTCCTTCAGCTCCGCCTCGGCCGCCGCCCGGACTTCCGCGCGCGGCCCCTGGCGGAGGAGGGCGAGGGCCTGCTCGGCCGCCGCCTGCTGCGCCTCGGTCAGCGAGACGGCCAGCTCCGCCTCGTCCAGGTCCCGCTGGGAGACCGCGCCGGTCGCGAAGAGGTCCCGGATCCGGTCCCGGTTGAGACGGGCGTTGCCGCGCCGGGAGGCTGCCTGGCGCAGTGTCTCCTCGGCCTGCCGGATCTCCTCCGGCCGCGACCCGGCCTGCAGTTCGGCGACGCGGGCGGCGGCCCGGGCCACCTTCGCCTCGGTCTCCGCCACCCGCTGAAGGAACTCGGTCTGCTCGAGCCGGACGAGGACCTGCCCGGCGGCGACCGCCTGGCCGATCTGGACCTCCACGGCCGCCACGGTCCCGGAGACCTTGGGGATCAGCTCCACCTGGAGGAGGGGGAGGATGTCCCCGGTGGTCTGGAGAACGTGCCGGACCGGCCCGCGGCGGGCTTCGGCGACGCGGACCGTGACCTCGCGGGCCGGACGGCGGGTGCCCCCCCGGTCCCGGGGCAGGGCGAGACCCCGGTACGCGGCCAGCCCTCCGAGCAGGAGGAGGAGACCGATGACTGCGCCGAGCTGTACGCGCCTCGACATGGGTGCCCCTCGCGGGACCAAGACAGAACGTGCGAATTCTCGCTGAGATCGCCCCGGGGGTCAAGGGACGCGCGCTCGGAGGCGGGGCCACGGCCGGGCCAGCGTTATTGGCCTTGACAGGAACCGGCGAGGCTCGCTATCTTCGCGTGGCATCCGATCACACCTGGCCCTCCAAGATCCTCCTCGTGGTTCTTCCAAGTCTGATCCGGCGTCTGCGAGGCCATCCCGCGGGCCGGGAGCATTGGACGGCGGTGGGACCCCATCGAACACCCCAGCCGCCGCGCGCGCGCACTGCGAGGGGGGTGTTTCTGCCGGGCAGGCGCGGGGGATGCCGGGGCAGGAGATCCGGTGCCGGCAC
>DASYVA010000107.1 GCA_036000645.1 Candidatus Methylomirabilis sp. | reverse complement strand
GGCCTCGTGATGCTCGTCATTTGGCCCGGCACCCCAGTGCTAGCGTGAGCATCAGGGACCATTTGTTGGGCTCACACTAGGCGGCCGGCTCCGAGGGGACGAAGGGGAGCGGGACGACTTCGGCCTGAAGGTGTCTCCCGCCGGCCTCCACGGTCAGGCTCGTCCCGGGCTCGGCTGCCTCCCGCCGCAGCATGGCCAGGGCCACGGGCGTGCCGCGGGCCGGGGAGCGGACGGCGCTGGTGATCCACCCGACCTCTGCCTCCCCCCTGCGCACACGGCTCCCCCGGGCCGGCAGGTCTTCCCCCCGGAGGCCCAGGCCCGTGAGGCGCCGGTTCACGTGGCCCCGGAAGTGGATCCGGGCCACCGTTTCCTGACCGATGTAGCAGCCCTTGTCGAAGGAGATCGCAGTCGCCTCCAACCCCGCCTCCTGCGGGAGGGTGTTCTCGTCGAAGTCCAGGCCGTACCAGGGCGTGCCGGCCTCGACCCGGACCGCCTCGAAGGGGGCGTGCCCGGCGGGGCGTCCTCCCACCACCTTGACCGCGTCCAGGAGCCGCTGCGCCACGCTGGCCGCCGCCTCGGCCGGGACCAGCACATCGAACCCTGGGACCCCGAGGAAGGGGGTCGCCACCACCCGCAGGGTGGCCTCCCCCATGGTCATCTCCGCGTGGTGGTGCGGAGCCAGGTCCGGGGAGGGAGTCCCGGCAGCCCGGGCGAGCGCCTCCGACGATTTGGGGCCGTAGCAGCCCAGAACGGCGATCTCCCCGCTGGCGTCGGTCACCTTGACGTCGTCGGCGATGATGAACCGCTCGAGGGTCTGGGCCACGCGGGCGCGGCAGGAGGCCTCGCACAGCAACAGCAGGGTGTCGTCCAGGGCCAGCACCCGGAGATCCCCCAGGACCTTTCCCTGAGGGGAGCAGAGGGCGGCGTACAGCCCGCCGCCCGGGGCGAGACCGTTCACGTCGTTCGTGATCATCCCGTTCAGGAACCGGACACGGTCGGCCCCCGTCAATCGGAGGAGACCCGCCGTGGTCCGATCCAGAAGGCCGGCCGCCTCGCGCAGCGCCCGGTACTCGGCCGCAGGGTCGCCGAAGTGCTCGGGAAGCCGGACCCCGGCCACCTCGGTGAAGGCGGCAGGACTCAGGATTGCCGTGAGCGGCGAGTGCCGGTCCATCACTTCCCGCTCCCGCCGGCGCCGCGCGCCCGGGTAACTTGCTCCAGCTCCCCCGCGAAGTTGGCGGCGATGTCGTCCTTGGTGATAACCCGGTTGCAGCGATCGTGCAGCGGCTTCGTCCGCTTCCAGTCGGCGTGGGTGGTATAGCCCAGCAGGGGAAGATCGGCCGTCGCGCCCTCGCGCAGGCGGGCGAGCACCCCCTCCGCCGCCGGCGCCGTCAGGTCCACGAGGAGGACGCCGGGTCCGACCCCCGCCACCTTGGCCATCAGGTCCGCCTCCGTCCGGGCCACGACCAGGGGCCGCCCCAGGCCGGCGCAGATGGCTCCCACCTTGGTCGAGAAAAACAGATCCGGGATGAAGGCGAGCACCGTCTCGCGGGGTAGATCGTCCGGCATGCCTGCGCTCCGTCGGGGCGTCCGGTCGGCGGGGGGCGGCGCTACTGCTCCGCCCAGTACCGGGCGTACTCTTCCAGGTAGGTGAGGGTCTCCAAACTCTTCATCCGGTCCAGGAAGACGATGCCCTGGATGTGGTCGTACTCGTGCTGGATCACCCGCGCGAAGAAGTCGGTGGCCGTGAAGTCCAGGCGCTCTCCCCGCCGGTCGAGGGCCTCGACCCGGACCTCCCGGTGCCGGGAGACCCTCCCCCGCAACCCCGGGATGCTCAGGCACCCTTCCCAGTCCTCGCCCATGGCGTCCCCCAGAGGGGTCACCACCGGGTTGACCAGCACCGTAAGGGGGACCCCGGGCTTCCCCTCCTCGCCCTTCTGGGCTTCGACGGCGAAGACCTGGAGCCCCTCGTGGACCTGGGGTGCGGCCAACCCGACCCCCGCGTACTCCCGCATGGTCTCGATGAGGTCATCCACGAACCGCTGGAAGTCCCGGGAGCGAAGGGTGTCCTTGGGGACGGAGGCGGCCCGCCGCCGCAGGATCGGGTGTCCGAGGTGTGCCACCTTCAGAATCGCCATCGCCACTCCGTCCGGCCGGACCCGCTTCCCCGGCACCTACGGGTGATTATACACCAGGCAGGGCCGGTTGCACCTCCTGCCCGTCCATTTCATGGGAAAGTCAGGGTCGGTGCCCCGCTGATGCGCGTACTCCTCCCCAGGAATGAAATCGCCTCCGGGCCGAATGTCGGCGCGGAAGGCGTCGGGAGTGCCCGGCCGACTGAAGAACCCGGGGAAGGCGAGAATGCCCTGAAAGGACCGCATTCGGGCAGAATGTCTCCTCTGGAGCCCCTTCCAGTTGGCGGCGAGGGTGCCCCCGGCTGGATTTCGCGCTCTAGTACCGGTGGCTCATTTGGTACGGATGTTGCTTTGCCCTTGAGGCGAACCGAAGGAGGCAGCCCATGGGGCGGCGTGGAGACCGGCGGTATCCCCGGATTGAAGTCTACCTGCCTGCCCGCTGTACCGTCCTCGCGCCGGGCATGCCCGAGACCCGTCTCGAGGGGAAAACGCGGCAGGTGAGTTTCGGCGGGGCGATGCTCTTGCTCCGGACTCCGCTCCCCGTCCAGACTCAGCTGCTGGTCCGCCTGGGGGATGGGCCAGAGCTGCGAAGCCGTGTGGTCTGGATCGGGAAGGCCAGCCGGACCGATCTCGGGAGCGTCTTCGGGCATGGGATCGCCTTCGCGGGAGACCTGGAGGGCCCGGCCCTCCAGATCATGCTCAAGAACCGGCGCCAGCAGCGCCACCGCCGGCTCCCCGCCCGGTTCCAGGTGGCCTACGACCATGGGGAGACCTCGGGGACGGGAACCTGTCTTAATCTGAGCCAAGGCGGGATGTTCATCCATACCCTGGCTCCGGTCCGCCCGGGGCAGGATCTCCGCCTCCGGCTGACCCCACCCGAGCCATTGAGTTCCTTCTCGCTCCCGGGCCAGGTCATCTGGAACAATCCCGTCAAGAGCGTCAGCGACTTCGCCGCCGGGATGGGGGTGCGATTCGCGGAGCTGGGCCCGATCGAGGTCGAGCAGCTCGCCACCCTGGGCGATGCGCTCCGGGGAGGCTCCGCCCATCCCGGGAAAGCCCCCCTCTTGACTCGATGATTCCCCGAAAACTCCTGCCGCGCTAGGTTCGCCAGTCAACCTCCGATCGCGATCGAGGGCGTGCGCCGGCTCGGGCCTTTCCACCGCCGCCACTCGATCCCCGGCTCGTCTTCGCCTGCCCCGTCCCGGGAGATCCCCGTCGCCTCTCCCACCCCCGACGATTTTGCCGTTGACTTTGCGAGAGCACCGCGATAGAGAAGGGGAGGTTGGGCGCGGCCCGATGGGCCGCGATTCTTTTGCCCCCTGCCCGAGATGCTCATGGATATTCCCCGTCTAAAGGCGATCGCGCGGGAGCTCCGGGTGGACGTGATCCGGATGCTGGCGGAGGCCGGTTCCGGCCATCCGGGCGGTTCCCTCTCGGCCGCCGACATCGTGACGGTTCTCTTCTTCGAGAAGATGCGCCACCGGCCGGCCCAGCCGGATTGGCCCGATCGGGACCGCTTCGTCCTCAGCAAGGGCCATTGCGTGCCCATCCTTTACGCGGCCCTGGCCAAGGGCGGCTACTTCCCCCCGGAGGAACTGCTGACCCTCCGGAAGCTGAACTCGCGTCTGCAGGGCCATCCCGATCGGATCCGCTTCCCCTACGTGGAGGCTGCCACCGGCTCCCTGGGGCAGGGGCTGTCACTCGCGTTAGGAATGGCGCTCGCCCTCCGGCTGGACGGGCGGCCGAGCCGCGTCTACTGCATGATCAGCGATGGCGAGTCGGAGTCCGGGCAGATCTGGGAGGCCGCGCTGGCCGCGCCGAAGTTCAAGACCGACAACCTGACCGTCGTCCTGGACTACAACAAGGTCCAGCTCTCGGGGCACGTGAAGACCATCATGGACCTGGATCCCCTCCCCGAGAAGTGGCGGGCCTTCCGCTGGCACGTCCTGGAGATCGACGGGCACGACTATGCCGCGATCGGCAAGGCGCTGGAGGAAGCGACCGCCACCACCGGGAAGCCCACGATCATCGTCGCCCACACCGTGAAGGGGAAAGGCGTCTCCTTCATGGAGGACAAGTGGGAATGGCACGGGAAGGCCCCCAACCGGGAGGAGGCGGAGCGGGCCATCCAGGAGCTGCTGGCGACCCCGGTCTGAGCGCGGAGGAGGCATGGCAAAGGCAACCCGCCTCGCCTTCGGCGAGGCCCTGGCACGGCTCGGCGGGGAGCACCTCGAGGTGGTGGTCCTGGACGCGGACCTGAGCAAGTCCACCATGACGGAACTCTTTGCCAAGAAGTACCCGGAGCGCTTCTTCGAGATGGGCATCGCCGAGGGGAACATGGTGGGGGTGGCGGCCGGGATGGCGCTCGCGGGGAAGGTCCCCTTCTGCTGCTCCTTCGCCTGCTTCGTCGCCGGGCGCTTCGAGCAGATCCGGATGTCGGTCGGCTACAACCGGGCCAACGTCCGGATCGTCGGGACCCATGCCGGCATCGGCATCGGCGAGGACGGCTACAGCCAGATGGCCACCGAGGACATCGCCTGCATGCGGAGCATCCCGAACATGGCGGTCGTCCAGCCGGCCGACGCGGTAGAGACGGAGCGGGCGGTGGAGTACCTCGTCCGGCACCGGGGCCCCGCCTTCCTCCGCCTGACCCGGCAGAAGCTGGAGGACGTGAACGGCCCCGACTACCGATTCGAGTTCGGGCGCGGGGTGATCCTCCGCGAGGGCGGGGACGTCACGGTCGTGGCGACGGGCGGGGTCGTGGGGGAGGCGCTGAAAGCGGCGGGGGCGCTCGCCGCACGAGGCGTGGCGGCCCGCGTGGTCAACATCCATACCATCAAGCCGCTGGACGAGGACGTGGTCCTGGACTCTGCCCGGCGGACCCGGGGGCTCGTCACGGTGGAGGACCACGGCATCCACGGGGGCCTCGGGAGCGCCGTGGCCGAGGTGGCGGCCCAGGCGGCCGTGGGGCCGGTCCGGCGGATCGGGGTCCGGGACTTCGCGGAGTCGGGGGACCCCGCCGGGCTGTACCGCAAGTACGGTCTCTCGGCCGAGCACATCGTGGCCGAGGCCGAGAAGCTCCTCCGGTAGCCGCCCCCCACCAGATCGGCCCCACCGCGTCCATGACACACCCGAGCGAGTTCCGGTTCTGCCCCCGCTGCGGGGCGGGGCTCGCCCCGCGGCGCCTGAAGGCCGGGGAGCCCGAGCGGCTTGCCTGCGCGGGGTGCGGGTTCATCTTTTTCTTCGACCCCAAGCTGGCCGCGGGGACCATCTGCCCCCTGGACGGGGGGATCGTCCTGGTCCGCCGGTCGATCGAGCCGGGCTACGGGAAGTGGGTCCTCCCCGGCGGCTACGTCGACCGGGGGGAGGCGGTGGCGGCGGCCGCGATCCGGGAGACGCGGGAGGAGGCGAGCCTGGAGGTGGCCGTCCGGGAGCTGGTCAACGTCTACTCCTATCCCGACAACCCGGTCGTGGTGGTGGTGTACCTCGTGCAGGTCCTGGGAGGAGAACTCCGGGCTGGGGACGAGGCGCTGGAGGCGCGGATCTTCCCGCCGGGCGCGATCCCCTGGGACGAGCTGGCTTTCCCGAGCACGGCGGAGGCACTCCGCGACTACCTCGGGCGCTTCGGGACGTGAGGGGCGGCGGATGACTCCCTTCGCCGGCAAGGTGGCCCTCATCACCGGAGGCTCGCGGGGGATCGGCCGGGCGACCGCGCACCTGCTGGCGGCCCGCGGGGCGGACGTGGCCTTCACGTACCGGCGGCAGGAGGGGGCGGCGAGCGAGGTGGCGGAGGCAATCCGGCGGCTGGGACGCCGGGTGCTCTCCATCCCGGCGGACCTGACCGACATGGAGGCGGTCCGCCGGGTCTTCGCCGGGGTCCGGGAGACCTTCGGGGTCCTGGATTTCTTCATCGCGAATGCCGCCGCGACCGCCTTCAAGCCCCTGCTGGAGGTGAAGGAGCACAACGTGGACAAGACCTTCGCCATCACGGTGAAGGGCTTCCTGGTGGCGGCGCAGGAGGCGGTCCCCCTGATGGGGGGGCGCCGGGGGCGCATCGTGGCCGTCTCGGGGATTGACTCCCTCGGGTGTCTCCCCCGCCACGGGACGCTGGGGGCGGCGAAGGCGGCCATGGAGGTGCTGACCCGCTATCTGGCGGCCGAGCTGGCCCCCCGGGGGATCAGCGTGAACGCCGTGAACCCGGGGCTGGTGGAGACCGACTCGTCCAGGCTCTATGCGGGGGACGGCTACGAGGCCTGGAAGGCGCAGGTCGTCCAGGCCACGCCGAAAGGGCGGGTGGGGACCCCGGAGGACATCGCGAAGGTGATCGCGTTTCTCTGCTCGGAGGAGGCGGAGTGGATCTGCGGGCAGACCATCGTGGTAGACGGCGGCCTGACCCTGACCGCCCCCTCCCCGGCCGAGTGAGGCGCCCGTGAGCCCCGATCCCATCACCAAGGGCGCGAAGATCCTCATCGTCGAGGACAACTACTTCTTCATCGAGCTGCTGCGGGAGACGCTGGGAGGGCTGGGGTGTCAGGTCTTCGTCGCGCGGGGCGGCGTCGAGGCCCTGGATCTGGCCTGGGAACACCAGCCGGACCTGATCCTCCTGGACGTCATCCTCCCGGAGGAGGACGGGTTTGCGGTGGCGCAGATCCTGCGGGGCAACGAGCGGACGAAGGCGATCCCACTCATCTTCGTCACGGCCCGGGTGGACCTGGACGATCGAAAGCGGGGGGTGAGCCTGGGAGCGGTGGATTACATCACCAAGCCGCTCAACCCGTCGGATGTCCAGATGCGGGTCCGGCGCGCCCTCCTCCGGTTGCAGCTCCCCTCCCTGGAAACCCGCCTCGCCCTCACGCCGAAGGCCCGGGAGGTCCTGGCCGGCCGGCGCCTCGCCCCCGAGCTGCACGAGAAGCTCCAGCTCTTCGACGGGCGGCATACCCTCGAGTCCATCCTGGCCGCCCGCGAGGACGATGTGGAGCTGCTCGAGTTCGCCGTCCGGCTGGTGCAGACGGGGATGGCAGCAGTCGTGGGGGAGGGCCCGGCGGGAGAGGCGGAGGCGGGCGGAATCAGTTGAGCAAGGCCTGGTGCATCCGGAGAGCGCGGACCTGCTCCTTCACTCTGTCCGCATCCTCCGGCGCCGGGGTCAGCTTCAGGTAGCGGGTCAGCTCGCGGATGGCCTCCTCGGTCCGCTGCATCTGGGCGAGGAGGAGGCCCCGGTCCCGGATCTCTCGCACGGAGTCGGGCGTCAGGAGCAGGGTCCGCTCGACACAGGAGAGGGCTTTGGCGTACTGCCGGGTGGCCGAGTAGACCCCCTTCAAGTTCGCGAGCATCCGGGCCAGGATGGCCTTGGTCCCGGCGGCGCGGAGCAACTCCCGCGAGAAGCGGGCCCGTCCTGCCGTCGCCTGGTCGAGGAGCTTCTGGCAGTCGGCCTCCGTGAGGATCGCCCCCCGGTTGAACGGGTCCAGGACGATCTCCTCTCCCCCCGAGGCGACCTTCACCAGAAAATGGCCCGGGAACCCTACCCCCGAGATCGGCAGCCCGCCGTGGCGGGCGACGGCCATGTAGACGGTGGAGAGGGAGATCGGGATGCCGGTGCGCCGGTCCAGGACCTCGTTCAGGTAGGAATTTCGGGGATCGTAGTACTCTTCCAGGTTCCCGGCGAAGCCCAGCTCGTCGAACAGATAGTGGTTCAGGGTCTCCAGGGCCGACGCGGCGGAACGCACGTCGCGCGTCCGGCGGCGGAGTTCCTCTCCCATTCGGGCCAGCAGCGTCAGGTAGGCGGCCATGTCCAGGTCGGGGTACTCCTCCGCCGCGATGAGGAGGGCCGCCTCCGCCAGGTCAATCTCCCCTTCGGGCCGCCCGACGAGGGCGGTGAAGCGCGAGCGGCCTTCCGCCTGCCGGCTCACCGGCGCCTCCTGCCGCCGCTGAGGCCGCGGGTCCCGTCGGTCGCCGCTCGCCAGAGTCCCTCGGTGGTCTGCCCCGCCAGGCCCGGCACCACGAGGTCGGCGAAGCCGAGCGCCTCGGCGGGGTAGGAGTTGGTCACGGCCACGCAGGGCATGCCGGCCGCCTGCGCCGCCTCGACCCCGGCCATGGAGTCCTCGACGGCGAGGCACTGGGACGGCGCGATTGGGGGGAGGGGCCGGGGGGGCGCTCCGTTGAGGCGATCCAGGGCCGTCCGGTAGATCTCGGGGTCCGGCTTCATCCGGCTGATCTCGTCGGCGCTCACGATGGCGGTGAAGCAGGACGTCAGGCCTGCTCGCCGCAGGGCGGCCTCGATCTCGTCCCGGTGCGCCCCGGAGGCGATGGCCAGGCGGACCCGGCCCGCCCCCGCCCGGAGGAAGTCCACGACGCCGGGGAAGAAGCGGTATCCCTCCCGCATCCGGGCCTGGTAGCGGGTCCCCTTCCGCCGGATGAGGTCCGCGAGGGCCGCCTCCGTCACGGGGCGGCCCATCCCCCGGAGGGCCAGGGTGAAGCACCCCCGGTCGTCCTGGGCCAGGTAGTCGCGCCGGTACTCCTCCTCCGTGAGCCGGTACCCCTCCTCAGCCAGCACCTCCTGCAATACCGCGCAGTGGATCGGCTCGTCGTCCAGGATGACGCCGTTGAAATCCAGGATGACGGCGCGCGGCCCGCTCACCAGGGGATCTCCTCCGTGCCGGCCCGCCGGCTGGCGAGCCGGGCCAGGACGAAGAGCAAGTCGGAGAGGCGGTTGACGTAAGTGAGGAGCAGGGGGGAAACGGCCATCGTGGCCGCGAGCGCCACGATCCGCCGCTCCGCCCGCCGGCAGACTGTCCGGGCCAGGTGCAGGACCGCCCCCACGGGACTCCCGCCCGGCAGGATGAATTGCTTGAGCGGCGGCAGCTCCGCTTCCGCCCGGTCGATCAGGGCTTCGAGCTCGGCCACCCGGGCCTCGGTGAGGCGGGTCTTCTCCTTCCGGGGCTTCACGCCCCACTTGGGGTCGGCAAGCTGCGCCCCGACGGCGAAGAGGTCCCGCTGCAGGTCCTGGAGGATCCCGCGAAGCTCCGCGTCGGTGGTGTTGGCCGCGGCGACCCCCAGGAGCGCGCTCGTCTCGTCCACGGCTCCGTAGGCTTCCACGCGGGGGTCCGCCTTGCTCACGCGGGTCCCGTCGAAGAGGCCCGTCTCCCCCTTGTCGCCGGTCCGGGTGTAGATCTTCACGGCTACCTTCCGGTGGCGCCGCCGCGCCGCTGCCAGCGGGCGTAGGCGCGACACCGGCTCCTGAAGGGGCAGGCCTCGCAGCGCGGGGCCCGGGCGGTGCAGACGAGCGCGCCGAAGTCCATCAGGGCCTGGTTGAAGGCCCAGCCCTCTCCCGGCGGGATGAGCGATGCCGCTAGTCTCTCCAGGCGGGCGACCGTGCGGCTCGGGGAGGAGGGTCGCCGGGCCAGGAAGAGGCGGCTCAGGACCCGGGTACCGTTGGTGTCCAGTGCCGGGACCGGCTCCCCGAAGGCGAAAGCCAGGAGCGCCCCGCTCGTGTAGCGTCCCACGCCCGGGAGGTTTTCGGCTTCCTCGCGCGTTCGGGGGAAGCGCCCGCCCCGCTCCCGGACCAGGGCCCGGGCGGCGGCCTGGAGGTTGCGCGCCCGGGCATAGTAGCCGAGACCGTCCCAGGCCTCCCGGACCCGGGCCGGGGGGGCCGCGGCCAGGGCCTCCACCGTGGGGTAGCGCCGCAGGAAGCGGGGGTAGTACGCGAGAACCCGCGGAACCTGCGTCTGCTGGAGCATGACCTCCGAGACCAGGATCCGGTAGGGATCGCGGGTCCTCCGCCAGGGCAAGTCGCGCCCGTGCCGCGCGAACCAGCGGAGGAGCCCCCGGCCGAAGGCCTTCCCCCAGGGCGGGGCGACGCCCCCCGGACGCGTCACGGGCTCTCGGGCAGGCGCCCTTCTCGCGCTATCCGCGCGACGAGGGGCCGGTCCGCCTCCAGGAAGTCGTAGGCCGGGAGCGCGGCCAGAGGAGCCCATGTGACGGCGGCGAAGTGCCGGTTCACCGGTTCACCGACGAAGGCCGGGACATGGAAAAAGCGCAACTCCACCTCGGGGCCGCCGGGGTAGGCGTGCCGGACCCGGGCCACCTCGGCCCCCACCGTCGCCCGAATCCCCAGCTCCTCCCGGAGCTCGCGGGCCAGCGCGGCGGCCGGCTCCTCTCCCGCCTCCACCTTGCCGCCGGGGAACTCCCACTTGAGGGGGAAGGCGTCGGATGCCGCCCGCTGGCAGATGAGGACCTTTCCGTCCCGAAGGATGAAGCCCGCGCTCACGCGCAGCGGATGCCCCGGCCCGTCCATCCCGCGCGAGTGTAGCGTCCGGCCCCGGGCGCTGACAAGCGGTTTCGTCCCCTTGGGACCGCGCGGCCATCTGCGAAAAGAGCGGGATAGATCCCCGAAGGGCCTAGGACTTCGTTCCTAGGATACCGGGAGGTTTTTTATGCCGAAACAGGACATTGGGCCCATTGACATCGTGGCCGGGTGATTCAGACTGTGATCCTGTCCTGCTTCGAGGACGGGTGCACCGTTCTCGGGGTGGCTGTCCGGTTCGTCCGACCGGGCGACCGATCGCGCCGCTCCGGAGTCACCTGCCGGCTCGTCGACGGGGCGGATTCGGAGGGCCTCGGGCACCATGGCCGACATCCGGTGCTTCTTCTGCAAGTCCAGGCTTCAGACGGAGCTCCCCGAGGCGGTCGAGGAGCACGTCCGGGCCTGCCGAGAGGAGCCCCCTGCCTGGCAGCGCGGC
>DASYVA010000106.1 GCA_036000645.1 Candidatus Methylomirabilis sp. | reverse complement strand
GAGGACGCTGAGGAGGCCGAAGGGAAGGGCCAGGAACATGGAGACCATGATCGTCACCGGATGGATGAAGGACTCGAACTGGGCGGCCAGGACCATATAAATGAACGCCAGGCTCAGGAGGAATGCGATGAGGAAGTTCTGGAACGCCTCCGCCATGAGCTTCCCCCGCCCGATGGGGAGGAAGCCGTACTCCGGAGGGAGCTGCATCTCCCGGAGGATCGCGGAGGCCTCGGTGAGCGCCTCCCCGAGGGGCTTCTGGTACATGTTGGAGACCACCGTGATCTGCCGCTCCTGGGCGTAGCGGTCGATCTGCGCCGGGCTCTGGCCGCTCTCCAGGGTCACGAGGTTGCTCAACCGGACGAGGGCGCCGTTCGCTCCTGGGACCGTCAGCTCCCGGATGACCTCCGGGTCCCGCCGGTACTGGTCCAGGAGCCGGAGGCGCACGTCGTACTGCTCCCCCGCCTCCCGATAGAAGGTCACCCGCTCCCCCCCCACCATCGTCCGGAGGCTCGAGGCGATGGCCTCCACGCTTACCCCGAGGTCTGCGGCCCTCCGCCGGTCGATATGGACCTGAACCTCGGGGTGACGCAGCGCCTGGCCCGTGTCCGTGTCCACGAAGCCCGGAATGGCCCTGAGGCGCCGGATGAGGGTCCGCGCGATCTCCTCCAGCCGGTCCTGCTCCGGCCCGCGGATGACGTAGTTGAACGGCGTCTGGCGGAAGCCGCCCCCCGAGACCAGGCTGACCTGCTGGACGCTGGCCCGGAGGTCCGGGTAGCGGGCCGTGAGGATCCCCCGGATCTGCTGCATGATCTCCTGCTGGGACCGCTTCCGCTCGCTCATGTGGGTGAGCGCCACGTAGATGGAGCCGTCGGTCACGTTGGAGATATGCTGCCCCCGGACCCCGATGGTGGTGAAGAGCCGGTCCACCTCCGGGACCTCCCGCCGGAGGTCTGCCTCCACGACGGCCAGGATGGCGGCGCTCCTCTCGAGGGAGGCGCCGGGTGGGGTCTCCACGATCACCTCGAACTCGCTCATGTCATCGTCCGTGATGAACTCGACCTTGGCCAGGCGGGCGAGGGGAACCACGGAGAGCATGATCGCCAGCGCCCCGGCCATCGTGACCGCCCGGTGCCGCAGGCACCAGCGCAGCAACCGCTCGTAGCCCGCCTCGAGGAACGTGTACAGGCGGCCGGCCTTGGAGCCGTGCCCGCCGCCCCCCCGGGCCGGGCGGAGGAAGCGGCTGCTCAGCATCGGCGTGAGGGTGAAAGCCACCAGGAGCGAGACCAGGATCGCGAAGGTGGCGGTCAGGCCGAAGGAGCGCCAGAACCGCCCCACCAGCCCCCCCATGAAGGCCACCGGCAGGAAGATCACCACGAGGGAGAGGGTGGTGGCCAGGACGGCCAGCGCGATCTCCTTCGCCCCGACGACCGCCGCCTCCATGGGCGACCGGCCCTCCTCCTCCATGTGCCGGAAGATGTTCTCCAGGACGATGATGGCGTCATCAATGACGATGCCGGTCGAGATGGTGAGGCCCAGCATCGTCAGGTTGTTCAGGGTGAAGCCGGCGGCCCGCATGATCGTGAAGGTCGAGATGATGGAGGCCGGGATGGCGAGCGCGGCGATGAGGGCGGTCCGGAGATTCCGGATGAAGAGGAGGACGATGACGCTGGCCAGCACCCCGCCCAGGATGAGGTGCTCCTGGACCTCGGTGATGGCCCGCTTGATGAAGCGGGACTGGTCCCGGACCACCTGCATCTCGAGATCGGCCGGTAACGACCGGCGGATCTCCTCGAGCCGGGCCTTGACCCGGTCCACCACCTGGACCGTGTTGGTCCCCGACTGCTTCCGGATGAGGAGGGAGACGGCCGCCTTTCCGTCCAGGCGGGAGAGGCTCCGGGCCTCCTCCTCCCCGTCCACGGCCCGCCCGATGTCCCGGATCCGGACCGGCGCGCCCTTGCGGTCGGAGACGATCAGGTCGCTCCAGTCGGCGGCGCGGGCAATCCGCCCCACGGTCCGGAGGCCCTCCTCCCTCGGCCCCCACGTGAGCCGCCCGCCGGGGATCTCCGTGTTCTGGCGCCGGAGCGCCTCCTTCACCTGCTGGATCGAGAGGCCGTGGGCGGTCAGGCGGTAGGGATCCACCAGGACCTGGATCTCCCGCTTCCGGTCCCCCACCAGCGAGATCGCCCCGATGTCCTTCACCGTCTCCAGCTGCCGCTTGATCCGCTTGTCGGCGATCTCGGTGATCTCCCGCGCGCTCCGCCGTCCCGAGACCACGATGGCCATGATGGGGGCGGCGTCCGGGTCGAACTTCTCGATCACGGGCGCCTCGGTCCCGGGAGGGAAGTTCCCGACCACCGTGCCCACCTTCTCCCGGACGTCGTTCGCCGCCTCGTCGGTGTTCCGCTCCAGGACGAAGGTGGCGAAGACCTGGGATTGCCCCTCGATGGTCGTGGAGCGGAGCTCGTCGATCCCGCTGATGGTGTTGACCACCTCTTCGATCGGCTTGGTGATCTGGCTCTCCACCTCTTCCGGGCTGGCGCCGTCGAGGCGGGTGGTGATGGTCACGGTGGGGAGGTCCACCTTCGGGAAGAGGTCCAGGCCGAGGTCGCGGAATGAGGCGAGGCCGAGGACCACCAGGGAGACCGTGAGCATGGTCGCGAAGACGGGGCGACGGACGCAGATGTCCACCAGGCTCATCGCGCCCCCTCCCCCGCCTCGGCGGTGCGTGTCACGGTGACCGGCGCCCCGTCGAAGAGGGCGGCGAGGGCGGCCGTGGCCACCACCTCGCCCGGCTTGACCCCGCGGCGGATCTCGACCCAACCGTCCACGCGCTCCCCCGCCTCCACCTGCCGCTCCTGGACCGTTCCGTCCGCCACCACGAAGACCTTGGTGACCCCCACGAAGCTGTAGAGGGCTGTTTCCGGGACGAAGGGGACGTCCTTGTCGGTCCGGGCGAGGACCTGGCCCTTGGCGAAGAACCCCGGCTTGAGCCGGCCGTCGGGGTTCTCGAGGAGCGCCTCCAGGGCCAACGTCCGGGTCTGGGGGTCCACGGAGGGGCTCAGGCGCGAGACCTTCCCCCGGAAGGCGCGGCCCGGGTAGGCTTCCAGGGTGACCGCCACCGGCTGCCCGACCTTCACCTCGGGGGCGTAGCGCTCCGGGACGGTCCCCTGGAGCTTGAGCGGGTCCGTCGCTACCAGGACCAGCATGGGGGTCTTCTCCCGGATCCCGTCGCCGGCCGAGACCAGGCGCTGCTTGACCGCCCCCTTCATGGGAGAGCGGACCTCCGTGTCCGCCACCCGCTTGCGGGCCAGCCCGAGGCCCGCCCGCGCCTGCTCCACAGCGGCCGCCGCGGTCTGCACCCCCTGGGCATCGCTCTCCGCCTGGGCCTCGGCCCAGCGGAGGGTCGCCGCCGCCATGTCGTCCTGCGTCCGGGCGCTATCCCGCTGGCTGGCCGACACCGCCCCCTCGGCGAACAGGTCCTCGAACCGCTTCCGGTTCAGCCGGGCCTCCTCCAGGGCCGCCCGAGAGCGGGCCACGGTGGCGAGCGCGGCCTCGGCTCCCGCGCGGGCCCGCCCGAGGCCGCGCTCTGCCGCCAGGAGGTTCGCCTCGGCCTGAGTGAGCGCCAGCCGGGCCTCCCGGGCGTCGAGCCGCAGCAGGAGTTGCCCCGCCTCCACCCGGTCGCCCAGGTCCACCAGGACCGCCTCGACGGTGCCGGGCTGCTCGTTGGTCAGGACGACCTCCTCGAAGGGGAGGAGGGTTCCGGTGACCTCGACGCTCCGGGCGATCTCGCGCGCGGCCACCCGCGCGGCGGTGATGGTGATCCGGGCCTCCTTCCCCGGCCCCCCCTTCCCCTCGGTATCGGCGCGCCCGTCGCGGGAGCAGCCGGCCGCAGAGGCGGCCAGCAGGACAAGGAGCATCGCCGCCGTTCGCGCCCGTGACAAAGGTGCCCGGCGGGAGGGGCATCGGCTCATGGGCGGAGCCCCCTTAGGAAGATGTCCACATAGATGGCGATGACCCCGGTGCTGCTGAGGTGCGCGGGCCTGGGGATGCCGAAAAGCTCGTGGATCAGCAGGTAGTGGACCACCGTTCCGATGAAGCCCCGGGCCGCCAGGAGAGGATCCACCGGGCGGAAGGCCCCCTCCCCGATCCGGGAGGCAAGGTAGTCGGTCAGGAACTGGTGGGTCCGCCGGACCTGGGTGCCGAAGAACATTTCCGAGAGGGCGTGCCCCTCGAGCGCGCTGTAGAGGAGCAGCCGCATGAAGGCCGGGTCCTTCTCGACGCGGGAGAGGATGGTCGTGGCCACGGCGGTCAGGACCCTCGCGTCGTCCCGCGTCGCCGCGGCCTCGCGGGCCGCCTCGAGCACCTCCTCAGCGTGAGCCTTGGCGTCAATGATGGCGGAGTAGAGGG
>DASYVA010000105.1 GCA_036000645.1 Candidatus Methylomirabilis sp. | reverse complement strand
CCAGCCTCGAGACAAAACAACCCTTCGCCTCGGCACGTGGGTCGAGGGAAGGGCTGTCCTGACGTTGAGGTTCCGGACGGAGGGGGGCTAGATGCCGTCGAACTCGTCCTGGTACGAGCCGATCTCCGCATCCATCCTGATCTCGACGAATTCGGGAGTCTCCCAGACCATCCGCCTCACCTCCTTTTCGACCCGAGGGGATCAGGACCGCACAGCAAAACGTGGATGACTGCTGCAGAGGTGCGAACGGGACCGGTACTTGCCGGGCCCGTGCACCGGGTGAACCATAGGCTAGGATGGGGGCGCTCCCCGTGTCAAGAGGGAAAAAATGGCAGCGGCTCCGCGCGGCAGCAGGCGGGGCAAGGGGGGGTCGGCCCTTTCGGCTTGCGGGGGGTCCCACCCTGGTGCTAGAAAGGAAACCCTCCCCCTGCCCGAAAGGAGACGACGATGCGCGCGCCCGCCGCCTGGCTCGCCCTTTCCCGCGTGGTCACCGGGCTCTGGTTCCTGAAGGCCTCGGTCACCAAGCTGGCCTTCGTCCTCGCGGGCGGCTTCTTCCCCCTCCCGACCGTGACCGGCCGCTACCTGGGCTTCATGCCGAAGCGGCTGGCGGAGTTTGCGGCCGGCAACCCCTTCGGCTGGTACCGGGACTTCCTCGAAGCGATCGTCCTCCCCAACGTGGGGTTGTTCGCCCACCTGCAGACCTTCGGCGAGGTGGCGGTCGGTCTCGGCCTGACCCTCGGCTTCCTGACGAGCACCTCGGCGGCGGTCGGTCTCCTCCTCACGGCCAACTACTTCCTCGCCACGCAGTGGATGGGGTTCTGCCAGCAGGGATTCCACCTGGTGCTGGGGGCGGGCATGGTGGCCTTCCTGGGTGCCCGCGCGGGGCGGGTGGCCGGGCTCGACGCCTGGCTCCTCCGGCGGTGGCCGGGCCTGGACGCCTCGCCGGCCGCCCGGCTGTTCTGAGGGGAGAGGCTGCGGAGGATCGCCGATGCAGGGAGGGAAAGTGCGGCGAACGGGAGGTTGGAGTCGGCGCCGCTTCGTCCTGGCGGCGGCCCTCGCCCCCGCCGGGGCCGTCCTCGGGCGGCGGGCGGCAGCCACGGAGGTGATCCGGGTCGGCTACGTGGCGACCCGGGGGGGAAGCCTTGCGGGGGCCGCGGCCTACGCGACCGCGGGCGTCCGCGTCGGCGCCGAGGAGGCTCGGGCCACCGCCGAGATGTTCGGCAAGCGCTTCGAGCTCCTCGAGGCGGAGGCCGCCACGCCTGCCGAGGCGGCCGATCGGGCCACGGAGCTCGCGGCCAGCGGGAAGGCGGTGGCGGTCGTCGGCGGGCTGGACGAGGCGACCGGCCGCCACATCGCCCAGGCCCTCGCGGGGAGCCGCGTGCTCTATGTGAATGCCGGCTCGCCCGCGGAGTCGCTCCGGGGGGCGGGCTGCCACCGCACGGTCTTCCACGTCGAGGCCAGCCTCGCCGCCTATGCCGACGCGCTCGCGGTCTACCTGGTTCGCCAGGCGAAGGCCAGCCGGATCGCCCTCCTCACCGCCGAGAGCGCGGCGGGCGCGAGCCTCGAGGGGGCCGTCCGCCGGGCGCTCGGCCGGGCCGGGGGGACCATCGTGGAGGCTGCCACGGTCCCTGCGGGGACCGCGGACGTCCGGCAGGCCCTGACCCGCGGCCTCTCGGCCGGCGCGCAGGCCCTCATCCTGAACCTGACAGGCCCGGATCTCTACGCGGCGGTTCGGGGGGCGCGGCAGGACGGGGCGACGCTCCCGCTCGCAGCCGTCCTGGTCGAGCCGGCCGAGGCATGGGCCGCGGACACGGCGGGGCTGCCGGACCTCTGGCCGTCCCTCTGGGCCCACGACTTCCGCCCATACAGCGGGCGGGAGCTCAACTCCCGGTTCCGGAAGGGCCTGGGCCGGCCGGGGGAATCTCGCATGTGGGCACACTGGTGCGCGGTCAAGGTCCTCTGGGAGGCCGTGCTGAAGCGCGGGAGCACCAGCCCCGCGGCCCTGATCCCGTTCCTCGAGGGGGATGTCACCTTCGACGGGCACAAGGGGATGGGCCTGAGCTTCCGGCCGTGGGACCACCAGCTCCGCCAGCCGCTGCTCATCCTCCGGCGCCAGAGTGCGCCCAAGGACGCCTGGGGCGCCTTTGGCTTCGCCCAGGAGGTGCCCCTCCGCGGGACGCCCGGGGCGACGGAAGAAGCGGTCCTGGACACCCTCGGCCTCGGCCCGGGGGAGACGGCCTGCCGGTTCGGGCCGGTCCCGGGCGCCTGAGCCCTGCACGCAGCCCCGCTTCCCCGGGGGGTGGCGGGGAGAAGTCAGGAGGAGGGGAAATGGGACCCCAGCCACGCGCCGCCATCGGGCTTCTGCTCCTGGTCCTCCTCCTGCCCCTCCGGGGAGGCGCCGCGGGGTCTGCAGCCCGCCTGTACGTCACCAACGAGAATGACGACTCCATCACCGTCCTCGACCCCGAGCGCCAGACGGTGCTCGCCACGGTCGCGGTCGGCGCGCGCCCGCGGGGAATCAAGGTGAGCCCCGACGGCCGGCGCGCCTACGTGGCGTTAGGCGAGGAGGACGCCATCGCCGTCGTGGAGACCGCGACCGACCGGCTGATCGCGAAGTTTCCGGCGGGCACCGACCCGGAGGCCTTCGACCTGAGCCCGGACGGCACGCGCCTCTACGTCTCCAACGAGGACGCCGGGACGGCCTCGGTCATCGACCTGACCACGCAGAAGGTGATCGCGACCGTCAAGGTGGGCCTGGAGCCGGAAGGGGTCGCGGTGAGCCCGGACGGCAGGCTCGTCTACGTGACCGCCGAGACGACGCACACGGTGACGGTCATCGACAGCCGGACCTTCCAGGTCGTGGCCAACATCCTGGTGGGCGATCGGCCCCGCTCCGCCACCTTCAGCCCGGACGGGAGCCGGGCCTATGTCACCGCCGAGATCGGGGGGACCGTCTCCGTCATCGACGTGAAGGCCCACAAGGTCCTGGGCACGGCGGACGTGAAGCAGAAGGACGAGAAGCCCATGGGTGTGGTGGTGACGCCGGACGGGAAGAAGGTCTACGTCACGACCGGGCGGGGCAACTCGGTGGTCGTCCTGGACGCGGAGGCGCTCAAGGTGCTCCGGCACATCCCGGTCGGCCGCCGGCCCTGGGGGATCACGATGAGCCCGGACGGGAAGCGGGTCTACGTGGCGAACGGGGTCTCCAAGAACGTCTCGGTCATCGACACCGCCGAGGACAAGGTCATCGCCACCCTCCCCGCGGGGGACGGGGCCTGGGGGGTGGCCCTGATCCCCGCCCGGCCATGAGGGTCCCCCTGCCCCTGGCGCTCGGCGCGCTCCTCCTGCCCGCCCTCGCGACGGCGGCCCCCGGCGCTCTCGGGAGCATCGCGGGGCGCGTCACCTTCGCGGGCCCGGCGCCGCCCGAAGAGCTGCTGGTCGTCACCAAAGACGTTCCGGTCTGCGGGGCCCGCTTGCCGGCCGAGCGCCTCGTTGTGGGCCCGGAGGGCGGCCTGGCCAACACGGTCGTCTTCCTCGAGACCTGGCCGGGGGACCCCCCGCCGGCGCCGACGGTCCCGCTCACCGTGGACAACCGGGGCTGCCGGTTCGTCCCGCGCGTGACGGCGGCCCAGGTGGGGACGACCCTGGCGGTCCGTAACTCGGACCCCCTGCTGCACAACCTGCGGGCCTTCCAAGGCGACCACCCCGTCCTCAACGTCGTCCTCACCGTTCGGGGACAGGTGACGGAGCGCCGCCTCCGGCGCTCCGGCGTCCAGCGCCTCCGGTGCGACGTCCATGCCCACATGGAGGGACATCTCCTGGTCTTCGACCATCCGGGCTTCGCCGTGACCGATGCCTCCGGCACCTTCCGGATTCCCGGTGTCCCGCCCGGCCGCTACACGGTGAAGGCCTGGCACGAGGGCTGGCGAGCACGGCGGGACGGCCCGCCCGGGGGCGTGCAGGAGGCGCCTCCGCCCATTCTCCTTGCCCAGGAGGTGCTGGTCCCGCCGGGCGGGGAGGCGACCGTCGCGTTTCCCTTCGGCCCCCCGCCATAGGGGCGGGGGTGCGGGGCGCGCCCCGAAGCCGATCGAGAGCGCGCCGCAGCGCATCGCCAAGAATCTTCTTGACAGTAAACACCCCCGGCGCTAGCGTTCCGCCACTACCGGGGGATCGTGTGCGCTTCCAGCCCGGCGCCCCCGTGGGTCGATCCGACGGCCCGGTATCAGCACCAGCGTCAATCCCCATGCTCGACCAGTCGTGTGCAGCAGCCTCCCCTGCCCGCGCCGCCGTGGGACGTGGGGGAGTTCGTCGTTCCGGTGGCGTGGCCACGGCCGCCGCCACGCCGGGACCCGGGAGGGTCGGGAGGGTACCGCGATGAGGGACCACTGCGTCATCCGGGCAGTCGCCGTATGCGGTCTGCTCGTGGGGCTGGCGGTCTTGCTCGGGCCGTCGGCCGCTCCGCCCCCGGCGCTGGCCGCCGAGGTGAAGCACACCGTCGTCACCGATGCCATGCTGCTCAACGCGGCCAAGGACACGAAGAACTGGCTCATCTACGGCCGCGACTACACCAACCAGCGCTACTCCCCCCTCAGCCAGATCAATACCCGGAACGTGGGGGGCATGGTCCCCCGCTGGGTCTTCCAAACCGGCGTCATCGGCTCCTTCCAGACGGTCCCCATCGTGGTGAACGGGGTGATGTACCTCACGACTCCCTACAACACCGCCATCGCGGTGGACGCGAGCACGGGCCGGCAGCTCTGGCGCTATCAGCACAAGCTGGGGACCCAGATCTTCTGCTGCGGGCCCAACAACCGGGGCGTGGCGGTGGCCTACGGCAAGGTCTACATGGGGACCCTGGACGCCCGCCTGGTGGCCTTGGACCAGAACACCGGCAAGGTCGTGTGGGATATCGAGATCGCCGACCCCGAGTTCGGCCACAGCGAGACGATGGCCCCCCTCGTCTACAAGGGGAAGGTCATCATCGGCATCTCCGGGGCGGAGTACGGGATCCGGGGCTTCGTGACCGCCTACGACGCCAACTCGGGCAAGCAGCTCTGGCGGTGGCACACCATTCCCGAGACGGGATGGGAAGGCATCTGGGCCGAGACGACCCCCGAAGGGACGAAGCTCAACCGGAACATCGCCGCCGAGAAGGCGGCCATGGCCCAGCACGCGGACGCCTGGAAGCGGGGGGGCGGGTCCATGTGGATGACCCCCGCCCTGGACCCGGACCTGGGCCTCCTCTACATGGCCATCGGCAACCCCTCCCCCGACCTGGACGGCAGCATCCGCCCCGGGGATAACCTCTACACCGAGTCCATCGTCGCCGTGGAGGTGGAGACCGGCAAGCTCCGCTGGCACTACCAGCAGGTCCCCCACGATGTCTGGGACCTGGACGCGGTCAGCCCCCCGGTCCTCTTCGACGTGACGGTCGGGGGCAAGAAGGTGAAGGCGGTGGGCGAGGCCGGCAAGACCGGCTGGGTCTACATCCTGGACCGGGCCACCGGGAAGCGGATCCACCTCTCCCAGGCCTTCGTCCCCCAGGAAAACATGTTCGCCCAGCCGACGGCGGAGGGGGCCCGGATGCTCCCCGGGGCGAACGGCGGCGCCGAGTGGTCCCCCATGGCCTACAGCCCCCAGACGCAGGCGGTCTACGTCCTCGGCCTGCACCAGCCGATGTGGTACAAGGTCCACTCGGTCCCCTGGGAGAAGGGGAAGCTCTGGCTCGGGAGCGCCTTCGTGAGCATCCCGGGGGAGGCTCAGTCGGGCACCTTCACCGCCATTGACGTGAACACCGGCAAGATCATGTGGCAAAACAAGACCGAGCAGCCCCTCATCGGAGGCGCGCTGGCCACCGCGGGCGGCCTGGTCTTCTTCGGGGAGGGGAACGGCAACTTCAACGCGCTCGACGCCAAGAGCGGGAAGGTCCTCTGGCAGTTCCAGACCGGGGCGGGCGTGAACGCCCCACCCATGACGTATGAGCTGGGGGGCGAGCAGTTCATCGCGGTCGCCTCCGGCGGCAATTTCCAGTTGGGTTTCCCGTACGGCAACTCGGTCTTCGTCTTCGGGCTGCCCAAGAAGCGGTAACGCCGGCCCTCGGGGCCGGAGATGCAGGGGAGGCGGGGCGACGCCCCCGCCTCCCCTTTCGCTTGTTCTCGCCCGAGCTCGCGGCGGCCCGTGACAAGCCGTCCGGAAGCACGGTAGAATGCCCCGTGGGCGCGCAGTGCCTGGTGCCATCTTCGTGGGGGGAGCTGCCGCCATGCCGCATCTCGCAGGCGGACGCCGCGCCGCCCTGCTCATGCTCCTCCTGCTCCTCCCGGCCCCTCCCCCGGCCCGGGCCGCGGCCCTCCCGGACTGGATGCAGGTGGACGCCGAGGCGCGCCTGGTGCGCCTGCACATCATCGGCGCCATGGACGGGACGAACGGGACCTTCAACTTCAACGGGCACGCCAACGGCACCCTCACCATCACGGTCCCGCTCGGGTGGCAGGTGGAGGTGAAGTTCACCAGTTACGGAGGAGCATACCCGCACAGCCTGGCGATTACCGACATCCAGACCCCGATGCCCCCCGAGGATGGGAAGCTCGCGTTTCCCCGCGCCTACACCCGGGACCTGGTGAAGGGGATCCTGGACGACACCGACGACTTCCGCTTCGTGGCGAACCGGGAGGGGAAGTTCTGGCTGTTCTGCGGGGTGACGGGACACGGCTACTCCGGGATGTGGGACTACCTCGTGGTCTCCAAGGAGGCGACGCTGCCCAGCGTGACCGTGACGCCCCGCTGAGGCGCCGGGGGGAGGGACCGATGGCGGCAAGGGGTGCAGTCGGGTTGCTCCTGATCGGTCTGGTGGCCGGCGTCGCAGCCGCGGCCGAGGCGCCCCGCCGCCACCCGACGGAGGTGGACGGGAGCGCCTGGCAGCAGATGACCGAGGGGGAGAAGCTCGCCTTCGTCACCGGATTCCTGGCCGGGGCGGCAGCGGGCCAGGCGGCGGAGGCCGCGGGCGTCTCCCGCGGGGAGGAGGGCGACCCCCGGGTGCCGGCCACGGTCCGCGCGCTGCGCACGGAGCGCGGCCTCCGGTTTCCCTTCGGCCCCCCCGTCTACAAGAACCAGCTCGACGACTACTACTGGTACCGGGACCGGCTCCCCCGGCCGGTCCTGGAGGCGCTCCTGGAGCTGAACCAGCGCTTCGCCAACCCCACCCGGCGGCCGGGCGAGTAGCCCCCGCCGCGGGAGCCGCGCCGTGTCGCCATCGTCCCGGGCGACCCCGATGCTCGGCGCATCCGGGCTCCTGGCTCTCCTGACGCTGACCGGAGCCGCCCTCGCCGCCGAGCCCGCCGCCGACTACCGCCCCTTTCCCCTCCTGGGCGGCCGCCTCGCCCTCTGGGCCGCCGCCCAGCTCCACCTGAACTTCGCCGCCTTCATCCTGGGGGTCCCTCTCTTCGCCCTCATCGTGGAGGCCATCGGCTGGCGGACGAAGGATCCCCGCTACGACCGGATGGCCCGGGAGTTCACCAAACTCACCTTCGCCGCCTTCTCCACCACCGCCATCCTGGGTGCCCTCCTCACCTTCCTCCTCGTGGGCCTCTACCCGAAGTTCTTCGGCTTCCTGAGCGGCATCTTCTATCCCACCATGTGGGGGTACGCCTTCCTGTTCTTCGGCGAGACCTTCGCCCTCTACCTCTACTGGTACTCGTGGGACCGCCTCCGGACCCGGAAGGGCTGGCACCTCCTCCTCGGCCTCCTCCTGAACCTGTTCGGGCTCGCGATCATGGCGATCGCCAACTCCTGGGGCACCTTCATGATGAGCCCGGCCGGGCTCGACGAGGCGGGGCGCCTCGTGAGCCTCTGGGCGGCGGTGAACAACCCGACCTGGATGCCGATCAACGTCCACCGGCTCATCGCCAATGTCTCCTTCGGCGGCGCGCTGGTGGCGGCCTACGCGGGGACCAAGTTCCTGGGGGCCCGCGACGCGGCGGCGCGCGCCCACTACGATTGGATGGGCTACGTCGGCAACTTCATCGCCACCTCGGCCCTCATGGTCCTCCCCTTCGCCGGCTACTGGCTGGGGCGGGAGATCTACGCCTTCAACCAGCAGATGGGGATCACCATGATGGGGGGGTTCCTCTCCTGGCTCTGGATCATCCAGGCGGTCCTGATCGGGGTGCTCTTCCTGGGGAGCAACTACTACCTCTGGCTCGGGATGGCCCGGATCCGCGGCGCGGAGCGGTATCGGCCCTACGTGAAGTGGCTCCTCCTGATCCTCACCGCCGGCTTTCTGGTCTGGGCCACGCCCCACAGCCTGGTGGCGAGCCTGGAGGAGGCGCGGCGGATGGGGGGAGCGCACCATCCCGTCCTGGGGGTCCTGGGCGTCATGTCGGCCAAGAACACCGCCGTGAACCTGATGATCCTCACCACCTTCCTGAGCCTGCTCCTGTACCGGCGGGCGAACCGGGAGGCCGTGGTGGCCTGGGCGGCCTGGGGGAAGGCGGCCCAGTGGCTCTGCCTGGCGGCGGCGGCCGCCCTCGTCCTCTTCTACGGCATCTACGGCTACTTCGTGGAGGCCATCGTCCGGATCGGCTTCTCCGTCTACCAGGTTCTGGCGGTCCTGGCCACGATCCTTCTGGTGACGGCGATCGACCTGGCCCTCTTCCGGAAGGCGACCTCCCTCGGGCCCATCGCCTGGGGCCACATCGCGCCGCGCGCCCAGTACGTCCTGGTCCTCCTGGCGGTGACCTTCACCTGGCTCATGGGCCTCATGGGCTTCGCCCGCTCCGCCATCCGGCAGCACTGGCACGTCTACGGGGTCCTGCGGGACACGTCCCCCGACGCGTTCACCCCGGCCCTGGGCTATGCGGCCAACGTGGTCTCGGTCGTGACCGCCGTCTTCCTCCTCCTCCTCGTGTTCATCTTCTGGCTGGCGGCCCTGGGGGAGGAGCAGGCGCCGGTCGGGAGGCCGGCGGATCTGCCGGCGGGGGAGCGCTGATGGGGGGGGAGGGGCTGCGGGTGGCCCTCTTCGGCGCGGCGGTGATCGCCGCCTACAGCCTCTACGCCAACAGCATTCCCCAGATCGAGTCCCGCCCGCCGGAGGAGCTGACCGTCGAGGTCCGGACGCTCGGCCCGGAGGCGCTCGCCCGGGCCGGGGAGCGGATCTTCTTCGGGAAGGGGGGCTGCTCCGTGTGCCACACCATCGGGCAGCCCGGCGGGCGCGGCCCGGATCTCCTGGGGGTCGGGGCCCGGGCGGCGACCCGCAAGCCGGGGATGAGCGGGACGGCCTACCTGGTGGAGTCGCTGATCAACCCGACCGCCTTCGTCGTCTCGGGCTTCCCCCCCATCATGCCTCCGGCCGCCCGGCCGCCGGTCGACCTGAACCGGACGGAGCTGCTCGCCGTCATCGCGTATCTGCAGAGCCTGGGGGGAGGGGTGACGGTTCGGGAGGCGGACCTGCCGCCCGAGGCGCCGCAGACGGCGGCGGGGGCAGGCGGGCCGTCTGCCGTGGTCCCGGCCGCCCTCGTCGCCGCGGGGGATCCTGCCGCCGGCCAGACGGCGTTCATGGCGAAGGGCTGCGTCGCGTGCCACGCGGTGGGAGGGGTCGGCGGCACCCTGGGGCCCGACCTGAGCCGGATCGGGGCCCGCCGGGATCCTGCCGCGCTCGCGGAGAAGATCCTCAATCCGCGCGCGAAGCCGGTGGAGGGGTTTCCGCCCATCATGCCCGACACCTTCGCCTCCCAGCTCACCGTCAAGGAACTGACCGACCTGGTCGCCTACCTCGCGGAGCGGAAGGGGGAAGTGCAGTAGTGCGCCGCCTGCCGCCCCTCCCGGCCTTCTCGCTCCTCCTCCTCGGGGCCTTCCTCCTGTTCCGGTTCGCGATCCAGCCCCCCATCCCGGCGAGCCTGCTCACCCTCTACATGGCGATTACGGTGGCCGCCCTCCTCCTCTACTTCTCCTCCGACGAGGCCACCTGGCGGGGCTTCCTGCAGCCGGGCATCGCCCTGCTCCTCCGCCCGGACCTCCGCTGGCTGCGCGTCGCCCTCGGGTGCCTGCTCCCCGCCGGCGCCGCGGCGGCGGCCCTCGGGGCCGCCCTCCCGGCCCAATCCCCGCCGGCCGAGCTCCGAGCGGTGCACCCGGCCCCGCCGGCGACGGTCACCTTTCGCGGGAAACCCCTGACCATCCAGGGGCTGGAGAACCCGCTTCGGCGGGACGAGGCGGCCCGGGCACGACACCTCGCCGCCGGCACCGCCCTCTACGCGGCCAACTGCATGTTCTGCCACGGCGACGCCCTGGACGGGCGCGGCCCCTTCGCCGCGGCGCTGAACCCGGCCCCGGCCAGCTTCCGCGACCCCGGCACCATCGCGCAGCTCCAGGAGTCCTACCTGTTCTGGCGGATCGCCAAGGGGGGGCCGGGCCTGCCCCGGGAGTCGGCCCCCTGGAACTCGGCCATGCCGGCCTGGGAGCCGTTCCTCACGGAGGAAGAGATCTGGCAGGTGATCCTGTACCTGTACGAGGGGGCGGGGGTGGCCCCCCGCCGCTGGGAATGAGCCGAATCGGGGCCCTTGTGCTCCTCGCGGCGGTCGGCCTGGGCGGGACGGCGGCCCACGCGGCCGGCGACCCGGAGCGCGGCAAGGCGCTCGCCCGGGCCTGGTGTGCCGGCTGCCACGGGGCGGAGGGGAAAGGGAACGGGCCCGCCGCGGCCCGGCTCGATCCGAGGCCGCGCGACTTCACCACCGGAACCTACAAGATCCGGAGCACCCCGAGCGGCGGGCTTCCCACCGACGCCGACCTGTTCCGGACGATCACGGTCGGCATGCCGGGCTCCGCCATGCCGGGGTGGGACCACCTGAGTGGCCAGGAGCGGGAAGACCTGGTCGCCTACCTCAAGATCCTCTCGCCCCGCTTCGGACGGGAGCCAGCCCCCGCCCCCCTCCCGATCGGGGCACCGCCGCCCGGGACCGACGCCGCGCGGGAACGGGGTCGCACGCTCTACGCGGATCTGGGGTGCCCGGAGTGCCACGGGGAAGCGGGGCGGGGGGATGGACCCTCCGCCCCGACCCTGAAGGACGAAGCCGGCTTTCCGATCCGCCCCGCGAACCTGACGAAGCCCTGGACCTTCCGGGGGGGAAGCCGGCCGGAGGACCTGGCGCGGACCATCCGGACGGGCCTCGCCGGGACCCCCATGCCGGCCTACGCCGAGAGCATGGACGAGGCGCAGACCTGGGACCTGGTCGCCTACCTCCGGACCCTGGCGCCGGCGCGGCCCCCCGAGGTGCGCGGCGTCCTCAGGGCACGCGCGGTCCCCGGGGAGGCGCCCCGGACGCTGGAGGACCCTGCGTGGGAGGCGGCGGAAGGTGCCACCTTCCCCCTCGCCGGACAACTCCTCATCGAGCCGCGCCTCTTCGCCCCCGCCACGGACTCGGTCACGGTGCGGGCCCTCTACGGGGGGGACGCGCTGGCGCTTCTCCTGGAGTGGGACGACCCCTCCCGGAGCGCCGGCGAGGGAGGCAGGCCGCCCGATGCGGCGAGCGTCCAGTTCCCGGTCCGCCTGTCGGAGGGGCTGGAGCGACCGGCCTTCAGCATGGGGGGACGGGAAGCCCCCGTCTCCCTCTGGCTCTGGAGGGCCGGCGGGGCCGCTCCCCGCGAGCTCACGGCGGCGGGGCCGGAGAAGCCCCGCGTCCAGTCGGCGGCGGGCCAGGGGCTCACCGCCGCCGCGCGGTTCGAGCACGGGCGGTGGCGGGTGCTGCTGCGCCGCGCTCTGGTGACCGCGGAGGGGGCCGACGACCTGCAGTTCATCCCCGGAACCTTCATCCCCATCGCCTTCGCCGTGTGGGAGGGGGGCCGGGGCGAGGCCGGCGCCCGGAAGGCGGTCTCCTCCTGGTACACCCTGGTCCTGGAGCCGCCTCTCCCTGCGCGGGTGTTCCTCTGGCCCCCGCTCGCCGCGGGGATGGCGGTCGTCCTGGAGGTCCTGCTCCTGCGGCGCGCCCGCCGCCAGGCAGCGAATGCGCGGCGGCGCCCCGCCGTCTGAGGCTCGGGAGCCGGAGAAGGCCCATGAGAGAAGGCCTCGTGAGAGGACTGGCAATTCCGCTCGGCCTCGCCCTGCTGGCGGGAGGCGCGGCCGCGGCGCAGGACGACGCGAAGGCCGGCCGGGTCCTCTACAACAAGTGGTGCACCTCCTGCCACGGGGTGAGGGGGAAGGGGGACGGTCCGATGGCCGCGACCCTGCCGGTCAAGCCGGGCAACCACGCCGACGGGACCCGGATGAACGCCCTGCCCGACTCCTACCTCTTTACCATCATTCAGCAGGGGGGCCAGGCGGTCCAGAAGTCCCCGATGATGCCCCCCTGGGGGACGCAGCTCACCGACCAGCAGATCCGGGACGTGATCGCCTACGTCCGCTCCCTGGCCGTCCCGCCGTACAAGCGCCTGTGAGACGCCTGCCTGCACCGGCCCCCGCGGCGGGGGCAGAAGGGGGAAGAGGGTTGACCCCCGCGCGGGCCGTTCGCTAGGATCGGGACGCGCGGCCGCAGGCCGCGGGGAGGGAGAGGGCATGGCGGTCGAGCACCTGACCCCCGAGCGGGACGCGCTCATCCTGGTCGATGTGCAGAACGACTTCTGCCCCGGCGGGGCCCTGCCGGTGCCCGAGGGGGACCGCGTGGTCCCGGCCCTGAACGCGCTCCTCCGCCGGGTGAAGGTGTTCACCGTAGCCACCCGGGACTGGCATCCCGTGAACCACTGCTCCTTCAAACCCCAGGGGGGGATCTGGCCCGTCCACTGCGTGGCCGGAACGCCGGGGGCGGCGTTCCACCCGGCGCTGGCCACCGAGCGGGTGGCCCACGTCATCTCCAAGGCCACCGGGCCCGAGGAGGAGGCGTACTCCGGCTTCCAGGGGACGGAGCTCGCCGACCTGCTCCACAAGCGGGGGATCCGGCGGGTCTTCGTGGGGGGATTGGCGACCGACTACTGCGTCAAGGCGACGGCCCTGGACGCGGCGAAGCACGGCTTTGCGGTGACGATTCTCGAAGACGCCATTCGGGGGGTCGAGGTCCAGCCGGGCGACTGCGCCCGCGCGCTGGAGGAGATGAAGCGGGCCGGCATCCGGCTGATGCGGACCGACGATTTGACCTAATACAATGCGATCAGTCGTGGCAGACGGTCCGGGTGGCGCCGGATGCCGCCCCAGGGCCCCCGTAGCGGAGGGGGGTCCCATCGGCCTTGGGCCGATGGGGGGAACCACGGGAGGGTTCCCCAGAGGGGCCGGGGGCCGGGGCGGCGCCGGCG
>DASYVA010000104.1 GCA_036000645.1 Candidatus Methylomirabilis sp. | reverse complement strand
TGCTTGCAGGTCGCATCCCCGTCGCAGGTATAGATGTCGGCCCGGCTGAGAGCGACGAAGGTGACGCCCGGGGAGGGGTTCGTGGCAGACCAGGTGTTGACGACCTGCGTGTAGAGCGCTCCGGCGCTGCTCCGGGCTTCGACCTGGTAGGCGCGCCCCTTCAGGGCGTCATCCTGCTTGAACCACGTGTCCGCATAGTGTCCGAGGGGATCCACCGCCCGCACCGCCGCGTGGCCCCGGAACTCCTTGCCGTCGCTGCTCAGCCCCAGGCCGGTGTAACTGTACGTCGTTGTCAAGCTGCCGCCCCGCCCATCGCTCACGCTGCGACTGACCACCCTGTACCGGTCCACCTTGCCGACGTAGGTGTACCCGAGGAAGGAAGCGGGTGGAGTGCAGCGCGGGTCGCCTGCGTCATTACGCGCCCGCCAGGCCATGCACCCCTGATTATTATCATTCCACTCATAGTTGCTCCCCGCCCAGTAGACGGGGACGGTCGCTATCCGCTCATAGGTGTAATTGACAGTGCCGCCGACCCCGTTGCTGGCGCTGCCCAGCCGGGCCCCGGTGTAGGCGAAAGCGAGTGACGGCAGGGCGGAGCTGCCGTCGCTCCCGTAGAGCGTCACCGCCTTCAGGATGAGGTCCCCGGTGGCCCCGCCGCCCCAGTTGTAGGTGGGGTCGCGGTCAATCGAGTAGTCGAAGGCGAAGACGTACTTGCGCACGAGGCTCGCCCCAACCAGGACCTCGATCGCGTCCAGCCGCTCCCGCTCGAAGAAGGAGACGTTGGTCGTGGCGCTGGTGTCGGTCCAGTCGGTCCGGGGGGCCCGGAGGAAGCGGACCTCCCGGGCCGTCCCGCCGACCAGGGCGCTGTTGTGATAGGTGTACGTGATGCGGTCGGGGTAGACGGCCTGGTCGTAGCTCCGGCCCGTGGAGGCCACGGTGGCCGTCTGCTTGGCGTAGGTGTAGCGGACCGCGGTGTCCCGGGTCGTGGTCACCTCGTCCAGGAGGTACTTGTAGGTGACGGGGGTCACCAGGTCCTGGCCGAGGGCGATCGCCTTGCTGTCGGGATTGAAGCCGAAGCGGTGGCGGGTCCCGTCCTTGGTCGTCAGCGTCCAGTAGTCCCCTTGCGCGTCATACTGGAGGCGCCAGAAGGTCTCATCCTTCGTGTGATAGAGGTTCTGGCCGCTATCCACGAGGACCAGGTCGTAGCTGACCCCCCCGAAGACCGCCTTGAAGGTGTCGTCATTGGGGCTGGTGGTGAGCTTCGTGTCCCGCAGGACGAAGCCGCCAACATCGAGGGTCCAGCCCCGGCCGGTTCCCTGGCCCTGGTCCCGCGGTCCGAGCTCGTCCACGGTGCTGCTGTTGTAGCGGAGGGCGAGCCGCGGGGCGGTGCCCGCCGTCCCCGGCGGGAGGAGAATCGGGATCTCGGCGGTCGCCGCGCCGGTGAACAGGTCGGTCTGGAAGGCGTCCGCGGTGAAGGTGGTGATGGGGGGATCGGCCTGCGTCCGGGCTCGGGTGGCGGCCGGGGTGTCCTGGGGGCCCTCCGGGGGCGATCCCTGGCCGGGAGGCTCGGCCGGGGCACCATGACCCTGGCCGGAGGAGCCGGGGGGCGAGCCGGTAGCTGACTGTGTGCCATTCGCAGTTGAAGAAGTCCCAGTGTCTTGGGCAAGCGCGGGGACTGTCCAGTTGAACAGCAGCAGGAGGACGAGGAGCCATGCGACTGGCTTTCGGAGGTTGGCGACAGTTCCTATCGGGGCACTGGTTGCGAGGGGATACCTAGCCCGCGCGCTCATCTCACGAGACCCCATCGCTCTTCCCTCCCGATTGCCGCGACGTCAGTCCCGAGGGGTGGACGGTTAGCTCGTTGTCTGCTTAGCCGAGCAGGTGCCCCCTCTTGCTAGAGGGGCACCCCCCCGGTAAATACCAGGTTAGGACGCGCAGGCGACCAAACAGATCACGAAGGTAACGGGAGGGGAACAACTGGGTGACAATTTCGTGACAACCCTTGGGCGGCTGCCAGGGGAGCGTTTCGTGCGCGGGTTCGCCGGGGAGGTCCTGCTGGGCATGGAGGGCCGCCGGCCGGGACTCGCCCGGCCTGAGGCGATCGGTAGGGGATGTCAGGTGGGTCCGGGCGAGGGGCGACTCGGCCCCCCGCCCGCTGGCTTGATTAGCGGCGGCCGCCCCGGATCTTCGGGACCAGGAGCACGACGTCCCGGTCGGCGAGGCGCCGGGCGGGATCCGCGGTCTCCCCGTTGACCCGCGCCTCCATCTGGCCGCTGACCCCCTGCTCGGCCAGCACGTCCCCGAGGGTGGTGCCGGGGTCCCGGACGAGCTCCTGCGTGCTCTTGCCCAGCATCACCACCTTGACCGCGATCGGTTCCCGGACGCCCAGCTCGGTCCTCCGCATGGTGTCCCTCCCTTTCTGTCGGTTAGCAGGCGATGAACGTCAGCGTTTTGTGGTCCAGGATCAGCTCGCCCCGGAGGGGCTCGCCGGTGAGGAACTTCTTGATCTGCCCCGCCACCAGCCCGGCGATGGAGAACCCGGTGTACACGATGGCCTGGGCAGTGCACGGGACCACGACGGTCTCCTCGTCCGCGTAGAGCGAGGCTTCGTACCGGCGGATGTCGTCGGGGTCCGCGGGCCGGACCGTGAGGATCCGGGCGACCTCGGCCCCCATTCGGGCATCGAGGTACAGCGGCACGGCCGCCCGGTGGCGGACCCCCCGTAGCCAGATCTCGCGACGGGCCGCCATGGTGTCCACCGCCGCGACGACGATCCCCTGCAGCCGCTGCTCCCGGACCCGCTCCGCCCGGACCTGGAGCGCCACGCCGGCCACCTCCCGGGCGAGGTCCGCCAGCGCATCCACCTTCAGACGCCCCACATCGGCCAGACGGTAGGCCTGGTTGGGGATGTTGTGCGCCTCGACCCGGTCGTCGTCGTAGGCGGCGAGCGCCCGGCAGCCCATCTTCGCGAGGGCCAGGACGACGAACGACCCGATCCCGCCGCACCCGACCACGGTGACCGGGACCTCGAGCTGGTCCGGGTCGATCAGGTCCTGCTGGCGGTACAGGTCCACGGGCACCTCACGTCGACACCCCCTTCCAGTGCGTGACCGGGACGTACCAGTCCCGCGGGGTCACGGTCCGGAGGAAGTCGAGCAGGACTTCGGCGGCGGCGACCCACTGGTACTCGGCCACGAGCTTCGCCAATCCCTCCCGGACGTTCCCCAGGCAGGGCCGCCCGTCCCAGACGTGCGGGTGATCGTAGAGCCCGTACGGGTCCGTCAGGTTGCGCACCGTGATCGCCCCCGTCTCCGCCAGATCGATCTGGAAGCAGCCGAGCCGGTACCGGGTGCCGGCGTGCTCCACCGCGATCGGCATGGTGAAGAGGCGGAGGCCCCCCGGGTACGGCTCGACCTCCCGGACTCCCTCCACTCCCTGCAGCCGCGTGAGGTCGTCCGCCGCCCCGGCCGGCCGCCCCGCCTCCCCTTGCAGGACCCGCAGCCGCTGCCGGCACGCGTGAAGGTGCCGCGTCTCCTGGGTGAGGCGGCAGGAAAGCTCCTCGAGCGCCCGCTCCGTCACCCGGACCTCCTCCTCGAGGAAGCCGGCCTCCTCCCGGAGGCGCCGGCGTTGCTGCTCCGCGTAGGCGTCCCGCGCGCCCGCCCGGGCGCTCTCCCGCCGGTCCGCCTCCTCCCGGGCCGTGTCCCGGAGGAGCCGGTTCAGGAGCACCGCGAAGCGGGCCGCGGGGAGCGTCATCACGTGGGAGATCCAGGCCTCCAGGTGGGGGAGAGCCAGGTCGAGGCTCTTGCGGAGGAGCAGGCGCGCGAGCGGGTCGGGCTGCCCGGGCAGGTCGAAGAGGACGTACAGGTTGTTCGAGAGCAGGTGCAGGACGGCCCGCCCGTCCTCGTCGGTGAGGCTCAGCCCCTGGGCCAGGCGCCCGGGGGGGACATAGGCGGCGCGACTCCCCTCCGCGAGCCGATGGCCGAGCACCACCGGGAGGCGGACCGTAGAGGTCTTCGACCAGAGGTCGAGCCAGAGGGGTCGGAGCGGGAGGGCGTGCAGGTGGACGTGGAGCTGCCGGTCGAGGCGGGGGCGGGTATACCCCCGGGGAGGGTGGTGAAGTGCGATCGGGAGGCCCAGGACCTTCCCGTAGTCGCGGGTGACGGCCTCGAGCGTCCTGGGGAGCGTGGGGCGCGGGGAGATCATGGACCTTCACGCACCATCCTGACGGGGAACCAGGAGAGGCCCGTCAGGGGAGTCGGGAAGGGACAGAAATGCGAAACCCGGGCCCAATCGGATGGATGATTCCTAGCACAGGGTGCCCGCGGTGACAAGCCGAAAAACGGCGGCCCCGCCGACAGGCGGCGGGGCCCGGGCTGCAAGCGGGCGGCTGGTGCCGAAGGGGGGACTCGAACCCCCACGGGTTGCCCCACCACCCCCTCAAGATGGCGTGTCTACCAGTTCCACCACTTCGGCACGCAGGCATTCTACATAGCGCCTCCCGCCCGTCCTGTCAACGCCAATGTCCCGCGGCTGCCGCCCGTGACTTGCTCCCGTCCCGGGCGATCTGCTATGGTGCACGGGGCAGAGGCGCGGCGCCGGGCGCCGCGGGAGGCAATCATGCGACGACTCGCACTCATCCTCGGAATTGTCGTGGTTCTCGCCGGCTGCGCGACGGCCCGCGTGGCCGAGCGGCGCGTCATCACGGGCCGGGTGACCGACGCGGATGGGGCTCCGGTGGTCGGCACGCCGGTCCTCCTGGTCGGGCGGGACCTCGGGTTCGACGTCTTTCGGCTCGGCTACGAGGAGATGGATCGGCGGGAGGTCCGGGTCCTCACGAACGAACGGGGGGAGTACCGGATCGAGGTTGTGGCGGGTGAACTCGGCAACAACCTCCATCTTTTCTTCTACGACCGGGAGGCGTTCGACGCAGTCCGGTACGCCCGCCCGGAGCCGGTGGATATCACGAAGCGCATCAAGGAAACGCGCGAGTTCGTCATCAATCAGACCCTCCGGACGCACCCGGACTGGCCCGAGGTGGCCCGCCTTCGGGTGGAGTACGGGCCGGACTCCCACCGGGGGCGCCTCCTCCGCCAGATGGGGCTTCCGGAGCGGCGGGAGGCGACCCGGAGCGGGGGCGACCTGGTCGAGCAGTGGCACTACTTCTCGCGGGGGGTCACCTACGTGTTGCAGAATGGAGAGCTCACTGGAACGCACCAGTTCGAGCCCATCAAATGAGTTCACCAAGCGCCGCTCTTGAGGCGTTCCCACAGCGGCCGTGCCTCCCGGTGGCGCTCCTGCTCCTGCTCATCGCGGCGGCCGCCGCCTGGGGCGAGGAGCCGCGAGGACCCGGTCCCCTCCCCGAGCTGGCCGTGACCCCGGAAGACGTCGTCCTCCCCCGGCCCAGCCTGCTCGAGGGGGCCCCGGTCACGGTGGCGGTCCGCGTCCGCAACCTGGGGGACGCGGAGGCCCGCGGGTTTGACGTGCAGATCTGGGACGGAGCCGGGCAGAAGCGGGCGTCCCTCAAGACCGTTGCCATCGCGAGCGTTCCGCCCCGCTCGGATGTCCTCCTGACCGTGGACTGGACCCCGCGGGGGCCGGGCCTGCACCAGGTATCGGTGACCGTGGATCCGAGCGGCCGCGTCCCCGAGGGGAGCCGGACGAACAACACCGCCTCCCGAGCCGTGCTGATCCTCGCGGAGGCGCAGGCCCAGCGGAACCTGTACGCCCACGCGCTGCAGTACGTCCCCCGGGACTCGCGGGAGTTCGACCTGCTGGAGGCGGAGCGGGCGTTGGTCGGGGCCCCCCCGGCGGGGCGAGGGGTGACCCAGCTCGTGGCCAAGGCCGTGGACCGCGACCGGGGCGTGATCCGGGTGATCGGGCTGGGGCTGCGCCCCCTCACCATCGTGAGCAACGCCGCAGCCCTGCCGGCCGCGCGCCGGGCGGCGGTTCTCGAGGCGCAGCGCTGGCTCGGTCTGATCCAGGAGCACCGGGGCAAGGCGGGCGGCGCGGTGGCGGCCGGGGAGCGGCTCTTCGGAGCGGTGGTGGTGGGGGAGCAGGCCCTGCCCGACGGCAGCGTGATGGTCAAGATGGAGGCCCCGCTGCGCTAGGTCACTCCAGGATCCTGTCCCGCCCGGCCGGCTCCGCGGGGGCCGAGGGCTGCCGCGGACCCTGCTCCGGGATGGTGAAGCGGAAGGTGCTCCCCTTCCCGAGTTCGCTCTCCACCCGGATCCGGCCTCCGTGCAGCTCCACCATCTTCCGCGTGAGGGAGAGGCCCAGTCCTGTCCCCTGGTGCTCGCGGGAGAGCGAAGAGTCTACCTGCTGGAAGTCCTCGAAGATCCGCTCCCGGTCCTTCGGGTCGATCCCGATGCCGGTATCGGTGACCACCACCTCCAGGTATGGGGCGGGCTCGGGAGCCGCTGGCGGCAGCGGCATGGGGGGGTAGCCGGCCGGCGGACCGAGCAGCCGGCGGACTGCCACTCGAACCTGCCCCTCCTCCGGGGTGAACTTCACGGCGTTGCTCAGCAGATTGTAGAGAATCTGCTTGAAGCGCGCGGGGTCCGCCGTGAGCTGGTCCACCCCCGGCTCCACCTCGGTCGTCAGCGCCAGACTCTTCTTGGCCGCCAGGGCCTTCATGATGGTCTGCACATCCCCGAGGGCGGCCGGCACGCCAAAGGGTTCGAAGTGCAGCTCCATCTTCCCGGCTTCGACCTTGGAGAGATCGAGGATGTCGTTGATCAGCTGCAGGAGGTGGCTCCCGCTCCTCTGGATGTTGCTGGCGTACCGAGCCTGCTTGGGCGAAAGGGTCCCGAAGGCCGCCTCCTGCAGGAGCTGGGAGAAGCCGAGGATAGCGTTCAGTGGGGTCCGGAGCTCGTGGGACATGTTGGCCAGGAATTCCGACTTGTGGCGGCTCGCCTCCTCGACCTGGCGGGTCCGCTCCCGTACTTTCTCCTCCAGGCTGGCGGCGTGGCCCCGCACCTGGAGAAAGAGACGCGCGTTCTCCATGGCGACGGCTGCCTGACCGACCAGGGCCATCATGGCCTCCCGCTCCTCGGCGGTGAAGGTGCGCCGCTGCCGGGTGAACATGGACAGGGTCCCGAGAACCCTGGCCTCGAGGCGAATCGGCACCGTGGCGAAGGAGACGAAGCCGGCCTTGAGCAGGGCGTCCCGGTGGTAGAACGCCGGCACGGCCTGGATCTCCTCGTGAAAGATGGGCTCCCCTGCCCGATAGGCTTGCCCCATCAGCCCCGCCTCCAGGGGGATGGTGCTGCCGAGGGGCGGGGCGGCCGCGGCCTCCCCGTACACGGCTGCCAGGCGCATCATCCCCGCTGGCTCGTCCACCAGCCAGAGGCGGGCCTGGGCCAGCCCGAACAGCTCGACGAGGGCCCGGGCGATGGTTCGGAAGACCGCGTCCGGGTCCAGCGTTGCCGTGAGCTGCTTGCCGACCTCGTAGAGGGCTTGCAGGCGGGCCGACTTTTCGTGGCTCTCCTCCGTCAGCCGGAGGCCCTGGACGGCCACGCCAATCTGGCGCCCCACGGCGACCAGGAACTCCCGCTCCGCCTGGCTGACAGGGCGCGGCTCCGGACTGGACAGGCTGAGGGTCCCCAGGATCGTGCCCCGCGCCTCCAGCGGCACGGTCACCTCTGAGCGCCCCCCTCGCTCCGCGGCGTCGAGGGCGGCGACGATCACTGCCGGCTCCCCCGTCAGGGCCACCTGCCCCGCCACGCCGTCCCCCAAGGGGATCGGGCCGGCCTCTGGGCCCGTCGCGGGTTCCGGGGGGTGGCAGGCCACCAGGCGGAGTTCTCGGTGCGCGGGGTCGAGCAGGCGGATCTGGCCGTGCTGGAGCCCGAGGACCCCGAGGGTCAGGCGCAGGGCCTCCTCCAGCAGGATCGGGAGGCTGCGGGTGCCGACTGCCGCCGCCGCGATGGCCGTGAGGGCGTGGAGGGTTCTCGTGCGCTCCTCCGTCGCCTGCTCCAGGCGGCGGGAATGCGCGTCGAGTTCTCCGAACAGGCGGGCGTTCTGGATCGCGACTGCGGCGTGGTTGGCCAGGGTCTGGCACAGGCTGACCTCCCCGGGGGTGAACGGCCGGGGCCGCTGGAACTGGGCGAGGTTCAGGGTCGCCACGATCCCCTCGGGCGTGATCACGGGGACCACCAGCAGGGCGGTGAGGCCTATCGGGCGGACGAGGTGGGCGACGGGCGCCATCAGGGGATCGCTGCCGGGGTCCGCGAGGACCACCGGTTGCCGGGTGGCGATCGCCCGTTCGATCTCCGGGTGGAGCTTGAGGTCGAGGGTCGCGCCGACCCAGGAGGTCACCCCGCTCTGCTCTGCCACGGCTCCCGCCCGCACGAGCCCCCTCCGGTGCTCCATGTCGAGCAGGATGATCCCGGAGCGGGCCGCCGGGATGATTTCCAACAGATGGCGGGCAATCCGGTCGAAGACCGCGTCCAGGTCGAGGGTGGCGGTCAGATCCCCGCTCACCTGAAGCAGGGTCTTGAGCTCGGCGCTCCTCGCCTCGGTCTGCTGGTAGAGGCGGGCGTTCTCGAGGGCGGCGGCGGCCAGCGAGGCGATGGAGGTGAGCAGGTACAGGTCTCGCTGGTCGAAGGGGGCTCCGTCCGCCCGGTTTACCGCTTCCAGGACCCCCAGGACCCGGCCCTTCCCCAGGAGGGGAACACAGAGGAGGCTCCGGGTGGTGAGGCCGGTCTGGGCGTCGAAGCGGGAGAGGAACCGGGGGTCCTGCCGCGCATCCGGGACCAGGCAGGGCTGGCCTGTGGCAGCCACCCAGCCGGCGATCCCCTCGCCGAGCTTCAACCGCAGCGCCCGCAGGGGCGCGGCCTTCTCCCCTAAGGCGACGGCGAAGGCCAGGTCCCCCGTCCCTTCCTCCGCGAGGAGGATGGTGGTCCCTTCCGCCCGCAATGCCTGTTGGGCCTGCTCCAGCGCCAGCGTCAGGACCCGGTCCACCTCGAGCGTAGAGGTGAACAGGCCTGCGATGGCGTTGAGGGTCGCCAGGTCGCCCACCTGCCGCTGCAGGCTCTGGAGGAGCCGGCGGTTCTCCGCCAGGAGGCGCCCGTGGGCCACGCCTCGCTGCACGCTCCGGATGAGGACGTCCGGCGTGAACCCCTTGGTGAGGAAGTCGTAGGCGCCCGCCTTCAGGGCGGCGATGACATGCTCCGAGGTGGGGCTCGCGGTGACGATAAGGACGGGCAGGTCCGGATTGCTCTCCCGGATCTGCTGGAGGGCCTGCAGCCCGCCCATCCCGGGCATCATGACGTCCAGGAGGACGGCGTCGGGGCGCGCCGCCTTGAGGGCGGCAAGGCCTTCCTCCGCGTCCCGCGCCGCCTGAACGCGGTACCCCGCCTGCTGAAGGATGTCGGTATACTGCTCGCGGATGAGGGGCTCGTCTTCCACCAGGAGGATCAGGGCGGTCTCGGGGGCAGCCCCCGGCTCGGGGACGGGAGGGGGAGGGTGCAGGGTCAACGTTCACCCCTGGCGGTCAGCCGCCTCGGGGCCCGCCGCGGATCGGGTCGGGGTCGTGGCTCGGGCCGGGAGATCTCAAGGCCTCTCGCAGGCGTTCGGCCCATCGTCTCGGAGGAAGCGGGCCACCTGGTCCGTCAGGTCCTTCACGTCGATGGGCTTCGGGATATAGCCGCAGCAGCCGGCCTCAAGAATCCGGTCCCGATCCCCCTTCATGGCGTGGGCCGTCAGGGCCACGACCCGGATGTCGCGCGTCGCGGGGCTCGCCTTGAGCCGCCGGGTGAGGGCCAGCCCGTCGAGCCCCGGGAGCTGGATGTCCATCAGGATCAGATCGGGCTTGGCGGCCTTCAGGCGCTCGACGGCCTCGGCGGCGGCCGTGGCCTGCCAGACCTCGTAGCCGTGGGCCTCGAGCAGCTCGCAGACGAGTTCCATGTTCATGGGATTGTCTTCCACCACGAGGATGCGCTTGCCGGCCACGGTGCGTCTCCCTCCCGGGCTGCCAGGGAATGGCCGGCTGCTCCTGGGGCCATTCCGGGCAGACGGGCTCGGGTGGAAGCAAGGCACGTGCCAGCGAGCCATCGGGTGGCGTGCCGAGAGCGGCAAAGCCGTTGCTTTTTGCGGGGCGGGCTGATACCGTAAGCCGCGGTCAATACGGGGATCGGTGCGCCCCGGAGGGTAAAATGGGGATCGAGGACCGGCTGGAGGAGCTCCGGCGCCAGCGGGAGGCGGCCCGGGCGGGGGGCGGCCCGGAGAAGGTAGAGCGCCAGCACCGGGCCGGGAAGCTCACGGCGCGGGAGCGGCTGGAGCTCCTGCTGGACAAGGGGAGTTTCCTCGAGACCGACATGCTGGTCACCCACCGCTGCCGGGACTTCGGGATGGAGAAGCAGCTCGTCCCGGGCGACGGGGTGGTGACCGGCAGCGGCGTGATTGACGGTCGGCTGGTCTACGTCTTCGCCCAGGACTTCACGGTCTTCGGCGGCTCCCTCTCCGAAGCCTACGCCCAGAAGATCTGCAAGGTCATGGACCAGGCGGTGAAGGCGGGCGCCCCCGTCATCGGCCTGAACGACAGCGGGGGCGCCCGGATCCAGGAGGGGGTAGTCTCCCTCGCCGGCTACGCCGACATCTTCCTCCGGAACACCCTGGCCTCGGGCGTCGTGCCGCAGATCTCCGCGGTGATGGGCCCGTGCGCCGGCGGCGCGGTGTACTCGCCGGCCCTCACGGACTTCGTCCTGATGGTGAAGGACACCGCCTATATGTTCATCACGGGCCCCGACGTCATCAAGACCGTGACCCACGAGGAGGTGACCTTCGAGCAGCTCGGCGGCGCCATGACCCACAACGCCACTTCCGGCGTCGCCCACTTTGCCGCCGCCTCCGAGGAGGAGTGTCTCCAGACCATCCGGGACCTCCTCTCCTACCTGCCCAGCAACAACCTGGAGGACCCCCCCGTCCGCCCCACCACCGATGACCCGCAGCGGATGGAGGAGGCGCTCAACACCGTCGTCCCCGACAACCCCACCAAGCCCTACGACATCAAGGAGATCATCCGGCTGGTGGTGGACGAAGGGGTCTTCCTGGAGGTCCACCGGCACTACGCGCAGAACATCGTCGTCGGCTTCGCCCGGCTCGATGGCCGGCCCGTGGGGTTCGTGGCGAACCAGCCGGCCGTGCTGGCCGGGGTCCTGGACATCCACTCCTCCATCAAGGCGGCCCGGTTCATCCGGTTCTGCGACGCGTTCAACATCCCGATCGTCACGCTGGAGGACGTGCCCGGGTACCTCCCTGGGACGACGCAGGAGTTCGGGGGCATCATCAAGCACGGGGCCAAGCTGCTGTACGCCTACGGCGAGGCCACGGTCCCCAAGATCACCGTGATCACGCGGAAGGCGTACGGGGGGGCCTACTGCGTCATGGGGTCCAAGCACATGCGGGCCGACGTGAACCTGGCCTACCCCACGGCGGAGATCGCCGTCATGGGGCCGGAGGGGGCGGTGAACATCCTGTACCGGCGGGAGATTCAGGAGGCGGCCGACCCCGAGGCATTCCGGGCGGCCCGGATCGCCGAGTTCCGGGACAAGTTCGCCAACCCCTACGTCGCGGCCTCGCGCGGGTACGTGGACGACGTGATCGAGCCGCGGGAGACGCGGCCGCGCCTCATCCAGGCGCTCCGGGCCCTCGCGACCAAGCGGGACGTGAACCCGCCGAAGAAGCACGGCAACATCCCTCTCTAGAAGGGGAAACTCGCCCTGTCCCAAGCATCCGCCACCCTCCACCGCTACCTGGACACGGTCAACGCGGCCGCGGCGGCCCTGGTCGGGAGCCCCGACCTGGAGGCGGGCCTCGCGGGAGCGCTGGAGGCGCTCCGGGCGGGGACCGAGGCGGGTGCGGGCGCCCTCTGGCGCCTGGACCGGGAGACGCGGAGCCTGACCCTCCGGGTCGCCCGGGGATTCCCTCCCCTTGCTGCCGCCCCCCAGCTCACCTGGGAAGAGAGCCTCGCCGCCGGGGCGGCGGATGGGCAGGGCCTCCTCAAGGTCTCCGACCTTTCCCGGCTGCCCGATCCCCGGGGGAACCTCCTCCGCCGGGCGGGGTTCCGATCGGCGGCCTGCGTCCTGCTGCGATCCCGCGGCACCGTGCTCGGCTCCCTCGAGCTCTACGACCCTAGCCCGGGCCGGTTCGGGGAACCCGACCTCCAGTGCCTCCTGGCCGTCGGCAGCCTGCTGACGCTCGCCCTGGAGCACGCCGAGTCCCGGGAGGCCGCGGCGGCCTGGGAGAACACCTTCCACGCGATCACCGACGGGATCGCCGTCCAGGACCGGAAGGGCCGGATCGTCCGGGTCAACCGGGCGCTGGCGGAGGCGGCCGGGATGCCCCCGGAGGCGCTCACCGGCCAGCCTTGTGCGGCCGTCGTACACGGCCTGGCCGGGGAGGCGGAGGGCTGCCCCCACGCCTGGGCCCTCGAGAGCGGCGAGCCCTTCGTGGAGGAGGTGATGCACCCCGCCTTCGGGGGGGAGTTCCGAATCGCCACCTTCCCCCTGTGGGACGCGGCCGGTCGCCTCCAGGGGAGCGTCCACGTCTGCCGGAACATCACGAAGGAACGGGACTTGCAACAGCGCCTCTCGCAAGCGGCCAAGCTGGCCACCGTGGGGGAGCTGACGGCGGGCGTGGCGCACGAGGTGCTGAACCCGCTCAACATCATCTCGGGGCGGGTCCAGCTCCTGCTCGACCGGCCGGAGCTGGACCCGGCGGTGGTCCAGGCGCTCCGGGTGGTGATGGTCCAGGTGACGCGGCTGTCCCGGATCGCGGAAAACCTCGTGGCCTTCGCCCGCCACCAGCCGCTCCGGCGGGTCCGGACGGAGGTGAACGGCCTGGTGGAGGAAGCGGTCCAGGCCTACGAGCCCCTGCTGACCGAAGCCGGCCTTCGCGTGGAGCGGCGGTACGCCTCCGACCTCCCGGAGCTGTCGCTGGATCGGGACCAGATGGCCCAGGTCGTGGCGAACCTGCTGAGCAACGCGAGGGACGCCACCCCCCCGGGCGGCAGCGTGACGGTGACGACGGGGCTGACGGATGAGGCGGAGAAGCGGTCGGTCACGATCGCCGTGGCCGACACCGGCTCGGGCATTCCGGAGGCGCAGCGCGCCCGTCTCTTCACCCTCTTCTACTCGACCAAGCGCGAGGGGAAGGGGGCCGGGCTGGGCCTCTCGGTGAGCTCCGGGTTAGTCCGCGGGCACGGGGGGACGATCACGGTCGAGAGCGCGGTGGGGCGCGGCAGCACCTTCACGGTGGTCCTGCCCGTCGAGGGCTAACGGAGGAGGGGGAGGATGGCGAAAGTCCTGGTCGTGGACGACGAGCCCGAGGCCGTGGAGCTCCTGGTCGAGTTCCTCTCCTCCAAGGGCTACGAGGTCCTCACCGCGACCAGCGGGGAGGAGGCGTTACGGCGGGTCAAGGAGGACCGGCCCCACCTGGTCCTGCTGGACATCCGGATGCCCCAGATGAACGGCCTCGAGGTCC